>DCGR01000007.1 GCA_002315285.1 Bacteroides sp. UBA1773
GCACTCCGAGAAAAGTGTCGGCGCTACGCTGATAAAGCTGTAACGACAAACGGCCATCGGCCACGTAGAACTGGAAGAAGGCATGGCAAGGTGGCAGGTTCATGCGCTTCAGGTCGGCTACGTTCCATGCGCTCACAATGATGCGTCGCGAATCGGGATTGTGCTTGATGGTTTCGACAGCTTCGCTGATCTGGTCGATGAAGCCACCGTCGTAGTCGGGCCACGAACGCCACTGATAGCCATAAATATGTCCGAGGTCGCCATTCTCATCGGCCCATTCATTCCAAATGCGAACGCCATGCTCCTGCAAATACTTGGCATTGGTATCGCCCTGTAGGAACCAAAGCAGCTCATAGATGATGGATTTCAGGTGTAGTTTCTTGGTGGTGAGCAAAGGAAAACCTTCTTCAAGGTTGAATCGCATCTGATGGCCAAACACACTGATGGTGCCCGTGCCGGTACGGTCGTCCTTACGGACACCTTCTGTCAAGATACGATGGAGCAGATTGAGATATTGTTGCATAAATAAAAGCGGGTTTTGCTAACGGTTATTTTTTCCGATTATACAATAAAAAGGTGTAGGCATGGGCGTGTCGGTCATCCGCACTGTGTTGTTCGCGCCACGATTCCTTCCATACGGTTGTGACAGGAGGGAAGAATGCGTCGGCCTGAGCCGGAATGTCGTCCACAAGCGTCAGGTAGAGACGGTCGGCAACCGGCATGGCCTCGGCATACAACGAGGCACCACCTATCACAAACACCTCGTCGGAAGAGTCACACTTCGACAAAGCCTCCTGCAACGATCCATAACACTCAGCGCCATCGAACGCAGCACAAGTACGCGAAAGCACCATGTTGCGCCGATTGGGCAACGCACCTTTGGGCAACGACTCGAAAGTACGCCGTCCCATCACAATGGTGTGACCCGTGGTGAGTGCCTTGAATCGCTTCAAATCGTCGGGAAGCCAATAAAGCAACTTGTTTTCAAATCCTATGGCATTGTTGCGCGCCACTGCCACGATAATGCTCAGCATGACATCAACACTCCTTCACCTCCATGATGGGCACCTGGCGCCGGAATGCCTCGTGAAACGAGATGATTGTCTCAGAACTCGACAATCCCAATGGTTGTAGCTTGTCGTGAATGAGATTCAACAAATCGTGGTTGTTGCGTGCATATATCTTGATGAACATGTCATAACGCCCCGTGGTGTAATGGCATTCCACCACCTCCGGTATTTCCTTGAGGGCATCCACGGTTTGGTCGAACTGCTCCGGATCTTTCAAGAACAATCCTATGTAAGCACAGGTCTCATAGCCAACACTCTCAGGATCAAGAACATATTCCGCCCCTTTCAGCACGCCCTTTTGGAACAGGCGCTGAACCCTCTGATGAATGGCTGCACCCGACACACCACACATGCGAGCCACTTCCAAAAAGGCCACACGAGCATCTGCCACAATCACACGCAGAATCTGCTCGTCCATTTTGTCAATCAGTTGCATCTTGATAAAAAATTACTTTTCTTTCGCAAAGATAAGTTTTTTCTTTCGCAATTTGATTATCTTTGCAAAAATATTTTCGAATTGTCATGCGTACCCTATTTTCAATCATTGTTTGCCTTGGATGGACATTGACATCCATAGCACAGGATTTTTCCTCATATTTTGAGAACAAGACATTGAGAGCCGACTACATCTTCTCAGGTGACAAGCAACGGCAAGATGTAGTCCTCGACGAGCTCTCGTCACTTCCCTCTTGGGCAGGGCGGCGTGTGAACCTCTCGCTGACACCGGTAGAAGGCAATGGACAACTCATCATGACCGACAAGGCCAGTGGGAAAGTCATCTACCGGATGTGCTTCAGCAGCCTCTTTCAGGAATGGCTCAACGAGCCGGAATCGGCACACGTGAAAAGAAGCTTTGAAAACACATTCCTCATGCCTTACCCCAAAAAGCCAGCACTGGTCACCGTCACGCTTTTCAATTCATACCGCAAGGCCTGTGCATCGATCACCCATGAGGTGAACCCGACCGACATACTCATTCATCAGCGGGGCACCATCCCATCCACCCCTTATCATTACCTGTTGCAAAACGGCACATCAGAAAACTGCGTCGATGTGGTCATCATGGCTGAGGGCTATACCAAGAGCGAGATGAAGCGTTTCCGCCAAGACGCCAACATTGCCTGCGATGCCATCTTCAGCCACGAGCCTTTCAAGAGTATGAAAAGCAAATTCAACATCATTGCCGTAGAATCGACCTCACACGATAGCGATGTGAGCATTCCACGACATGACTTATGGCGAAATACCGCCGCAGGATCGAACTTCGACACCTTCTATACCGAACGCTACCTCACCACCAAGCAGGTGAAAAGAATACACGACCTGTTGGCAGGCATCCCTTACGAGCACATCATCATCCTTGCCAATACCGACACTTACGGTGGAGGAGGCATTCTCAACGCCTATACGCTCACCACGGCACATCACAGCGCTTTTCGTCCGGTGGTGGTGCATGAGTTTGGCCACAGTTTCGGAGGATTGGCTGACGAATATGCCTATGTTGACGAGCCTTCCCCCTACTACCCCTACACCGTGGAACCCTGGGAACAGAACATCAGCACCTTGGTGAATTTCAAGAGCAAGTGGAGCGACCTGAAAGAAGCTGGGTTGGTAGGTTGTTTCGAAGGAGCCGGATACACCAAGAAGGGAGTGTTCCGTCCCACCGACGAAGCTTGCCGCATGCGCAACAACACGGCAGAAGCCTTTTGTCCCGTGTGCCGGCGTGCTCTGGAACAGATGATACGATTTTACACCGAACAGCAATAAAAAAACATTTTCCATAACATTTTTATCATCACAATCATGAAGACATTCAAACTCTTTGCCCTATCGGCACTCATTGGAGCCATGGCTACATCGTGTGGCAATGCACCCAAGCAGCAGGTGGAAGAAGCTCCCGCCAGCGATTACATTGTATCAGCCTACATCTGGCCATCCTGCCACGACGACCCTGTGGCCCACGAATATCTTTGGGAAGAAGGCATTGGTGAATGGCAGGTCATCAAGCGAGGCGACCCTCGTTTCCCCGGGCACTACCAGCCTCGGCAGCCACTGTGGGGTTATGAACTCGACAACGATCCAGAGGTTGTGGAGAAGTGGATCCAAACGGCATTGAAGTATGGAGTAAACACATTCTGCTATGACTGGTATTGGTTCAAGGAAGGTCCGTATTTGGAAAGTGCCCTCAACGATGGTTTCCTGAAAGCACCCAGCAATCAGAAAATGAACTTCTACATCATGTGGGCCAACCACGATGTGAAGTACAACTATTGGAACTACCACAAATGGGGCGACCGCGAGGACCTGCTCTTCGAAGGTGCTACCGACTGGGAAAATTTCAAGATTATCGTAGAGCGTGTCATCCGCCAGTATTTCAAGCAGCCCAACTACCTCAAGTTCAACGGCTGTCCTATCTTTGCCGTCTTTAGCATGGAGAACTTCATCAAAACCTTTGGTTCGAAGGAAGAAGCAGCCAAAGGTGTGGCTTACATGCGCGAGGAAGTAAAGAAAGCAGGTTTCCCCGACATGCACTTCATGATGATGAATGGTGGATGCCCTGGCTACAACGAACAATCGGAAGCTTACTATAAAGGTCTCATTGACACATTGGGCATCAACAGTTGGGCACTCTACAACATGGGTGGCGAAGCCCCCGATTACATGACCTACGGTGCCAACTCCATGAAGTTGCGCAAAAGTTGGGACAATGCCGTGGACATTCCTTTCTTCCCCTGCGTCTCGATAGGTTGGGATGACACCCCGCGTTTCCCCGCCAAGGGTGAGAATGATGTAGTACACTTCCACAACACACCCACTGCCTTTGCCGGTTTCCTGAAAGCCGCCAAGGACTATGCCGATGCCCATGCCGACCAACAGCCCAAGATGATCAACATCAACGCATGGAACGAATGGGTGGAAGGCAGCTATCTGCTCCCCGACAAGCTCAATGGCTACGGCTACCTACAAGCTGTCCGCGACGTACTCGACGGCAAATACGACTAGGAACTTTACTCATCACAGCGTACTTCTGCGACAAGGAGTACGCTGTTCATTTCACAAAAAAAAACACATATTCACATGAAGACACTCAAATTACTGTCACTACTTTTCATCTCAACCTGTATTGCTACTAGTTGCAACAAACAGCAGAAAACAGCATTCGAAACCAACTGTAACGACGAATACATTGTTACAGCCTACATATGGCCATCCTGCCACGACGACTCTTTAGGCCACCAATACTTGTGGGAAGAGGGCATCGGCGAATGGCAAGTCATCCAGCGGGGCAATCCACGCTTCCCCGGACATTACCAACCCCGGCAACCGCTGTGGGGCTACGGGCTCGACGACGACCCCGTGGTTGTGGAGAAATGGATCCAGACCGCACTGAAATATGGTGTCAACACCTTCTGCTACGATTGGTACTGGTTCAAGGAAAGTCCCTACTTGGAAGGCGCACTCAACGATGGTTTCCTGAAAGCGCCCAGCAATGAGAAAATGAACTTTTTCCTGATGTGGGCCAACCACGACGTGAAGTACAACTATTGGAACTACCACAAGTGGGGCGACCGCGAGGACCTGCTTTTCGAAGGCGCTACCGACTGGAAAAACTACAAGATCATCGTGGAGCGTGTCATCCGCCAATACTTCAAGCGACCAAACTACCTCAAGTTCAACGGATGCCCCGTATTCGCCATCTACGACGTAAGAAACTTCATCAAGACCTTCGGCTCTCGCGAAGAGGCTGCAAAAGGCGTAGCATACCTGCGTGAGGAGGTGAAAAGGGCCGGTTTCCCCGATGTGCACCTCATAATGGAAGGTGGTATCGCATATCCCAACGAAGCCAACTTCAAGTCCATTCAGGAAACGATACATACATTGGGGTTCAACAGTTGGGCCATCTATAACATGGGTGGCATCAACCCCGATTACCTGGCTTACGGGTCAAAAGCCATCGAACTGCGCAACGGCTGGGAAGGCAAACTGGATGTGCCATTCTTCCCCTGTGTATCCATAGGATGGGACGCCACACCACGCTTCCCCGCTCAAGGCGCGAACGATGTCGTTCACTTCAACAACACACCCACTGCCTTTGCAGGCTTCCTCAAGGTGGCCAAGGACTATGCCGATGCACACGCCGACCACCAACCCAAGATGATTACCATCAATGCATGGAACGAATGGGTGGAAGGCAGCTACCTACTGCCCGACAAGCTCAACGGCTATGGCTATCTGCAGGCTGTCCGCGATGTGCTTGATGGCAAATACGATTAAGCAATGGACAGACGGAATTTTCTGAAATGTTCGCTGGCTGGTACGGCAGGCGTTGCCATCACCCCTGAATCCTTGGCTGAAAAGGTAAAAGCCGGCATGATTATTCCTGGTGCAGTCAGCTCTGATGGAAAAAAAGGGGCTGTATCCACTGATGTGGAGAAACATCTCGCAGTGAGTGGTTATGTGAAAGAGCCAGCACACAAGATTCCTGTCGTAGCCGAAGCCGATGTAGTGGTAGTGGGTGGTGGCGCGGCTGGAGTGTCGGCAGCCGTTTGTGCTGCCCGGCAAGGTGTGTCGGTAATCCTTGTTGAGAAAGCCAATTACTTGGGTGGACTCTGGACTGGAGGCCTCGTCTTGCCCGTGCTTGCCACACACGGCAAGGGCAAGAACAAGGCGTGGGACAAGGCTACAGGCGGATTCTGCACCGAGGTGTGCGACACCCTGCTCAACAACGGATGGGCCATCAAGCCACTCAATCCGAAAGTCGATCCTGAAGCCACCAAGTACTTGCTCGACAAGCTCATTGCCGAAGCAGGGGTCCGCATCGTCTATAATGCCACGGCAGCTGGTGTCACCATGTCGGGCAACCGCATCGAAAGCGTGCTAATCGACTGCAACACAGGCCGTCTGGCTCTCCGCTGCAAAATGGTGGTCGATGCCAGTGGCGACGGGTGTGTGTTCAACTTCGCCGGCGACCCCTACGAGGCACGACGCTACCACATGACCACCACTTACCGCATGGCAGGATTCCGCAGTTTCCCCGACGACCACGACTCTCCCTTACTCGATATGCGCACAGGGGGCTTCGGAGTGAATGAGCCCATCGATGGACTCGACATTTTCGAAGTGTCACATCGCCAGCAACAGCACCGGTTAGGCATCTGGGAAGCAGTGGAAGAAAGGAAAAAGAAACCTGGTCACGAGAACATCTACCTCATGGAAGTGGCTCCTACCACAGGCTTGCGCGTCACCCGTGTGCTCAACAGCATCCACAATGTCACCCTCGAGGAGTCGATGGAGTGGACCGCCTTCCCCGATGTCATCGGCATGTCGGGTGTCTGCGACCCCTTCTACTACAAAGGGCGCTGGATAGCCCATGAGGACCGCCCCATCTGGCAGATACCCTATCGTTCGCTCATTCCGCAAGAAACCCACAACCTGCTTGTCTGCGGCCGTTGTTTCGGCTACGACCAAGGCATCACTTGGGATGCGCGTGAAATTTCCACCTGTATGGTCACCGGTCAGGCAGCCGGCACGGCAGCCGCACTATCCACATTACAGCGATGTGCTGCCAAAGATTTGGATGTGAGCCGCCTACAGGACACTCTCCGCAAAGCCAATGTACGGCTCGATTTCTGATTACATTCTTAACCACTCGTTAGAATTCAAGAATTTCATCATGAAACATTTCTTCTGCGTGACATTAATTCTTGCCACGACACTGGTATCCTCTGGCTGCAACCCCTCCAAGACATCCAATGAAAGTGTAGTTGGCTACACCATCTCTGCCTTCCCCGTAGCCCCTGCTCTCTACACCACAGGCAACCGCCAATACGTAGCCTTCTATGATTCCCTGCACCAAATGACACTGGCACAGCGCACACTGCCCGATGGCGAATGGCATTACCTTCCGCTCGATGAGAAAGTGAAGTGGGACAGCCACAACTACATCACCATGTGCATGGACAACAACGGAGTAATGCATCTCTCGGGCAATATCCATGCTTCGCCACTGGTTTATTTCTGCAGCGATGCATCGGGAAACATCGAAACTTTCCATCGTGCCACCCCCATGGTAAGCAAAAATGAGCAACGTACTACTTACCCACATTTCATGAAGCTCAACGATGGGCGGTTTGTTTTCCACTATCGCGACGGTGGTAGCGGCAATGGCAACGAGATATACAATGTGCAGCAGCCCGACGGATCGTGGAAGCGCATGCTCGACAAGCCTCTCACCGATGGCCAAGGCCTTATGAATGCCTACATGATAGGTCCGTCCATGGGTCCCGATGGCAAGTTCCACCTTATATGGGTATGGCGCGACACCCCCGATTGCGCCACCAACCACGACTTGAGCTATGCTTGTTCGTCCGACCTTATCAACTGGCAGGATTCACAGGGCACTCCCATGGAACTGCCGCTGACATTGTCACAACATTCGCTCATCATCGATTCCGTACAAGCAGGTGGAGGCATCTTGAATGTTGGTCATCAATTGTTCTTCGACAGTGAAAAACGCCCCTTGATTGCGTATCACAAATACGATGAGAACCGCCACACTCAACTCTACATCACACGACTCGAAAATGGTTTGTGGAACACCAAGCAGATTACCGACTGGGAATTCTGTTGGAATTTCCGCGGAGGTGGTTGCATCATCAGCGAGCTCAACATCAATATGCCCAAGTTTAACGACCAAGGCGATATCGAACTCTCATACATGCGCTTCGACCCCACAACCAACAAACGTTGGTGGAACATGATGACAATCGAAGCAAACACACTTACACTGAAAAGCGAGAAACCTATGCCCGAGGAGAAAAAAGACGCACAAGCTGAAGTGGAAAGTACCTTCCCTGGCATGAAAGTAAACTTCGCTTCCGATTTGGGGGATGGAGGTTATCGGTTGCGCTGGGAGTCGCTCGAGACAAACCGTGACCGCAAGCCCGAAGGCCCCTTGCCACCCGCTTCGGCGCTGAAAGTACTGAAAGTAGATAGCGAGAAGTAGCGCTTCTGATTTGCCCAAATCAGTTTTTTCAAGAATCATCCATACAACATGAAAAAGGTGTGCCGAAACCGACACACCTTATTTCATGTTGTATGGGCGCAGCGTCACAACTGCTTATACACCCTTCTTGGAGCGAATGATCTGCTGGGCAGCCGTGAAGTTGCCTACTGGCTGGTAATCCTTCAGCGGAACCATTTTCTCGTTGATGACATCGAGGAACCAGCTTGGCTGCGGGAAGAACGACTCTTCGAGTTCGTGACTTGGAGTAATCCAGTTGCGTGAGCCAAGTACCACTGGAGCTGCGTCGAGGTAGTCGAAGCACAAGTCGGTGATATTGGCAGCCAAATCGTTCAGGAATGAGCCACGAGCCGAAGCATCGCCAGCTATGATGATGCGGCCTGTTTTCTTCACCGATTCAATAACCTTTTCGTAGTTGAAAGGCACGAGTGAACGGGCATCAATCACTTCTGCTTCCATGCCATATTTTTCCTTCAGCATGTCAGCAGCCTGCAAAGCACGATACAGGGTAGCACCGATGGTGAGGAAAGTCACATCCTTGCCGGCACGTTTCACATCGGGTTCGCCAAATGGAATCTCGTAGTATTCTGCCGGAACACCTTCCTTGTGGAATTCCTCGCCCTTGTCGTAGATGCGCTGGCTCTCGAAGAAGATGACAGGGTCTGTTCCCTGCAGGGCACTGTTCATCAATCCCTTTGCATCATACGGAGTAACAGGGAATGCCACCTTCAGTCCTGGGATGTGGGTGCAAAGCGAAGTCCAGTCCTGTGAGTGCTGGGCACCATACTTCGAACCTACCGACACACGTACCACGACAGGCATCTTCAGGATATTGCCCGACATGGCCTGCCACTTCGGAAGCTGGTTGAAGATTTCGTCGCCACAGCAGCCCAAGAAGTCACAATACATGATTTCAGGGATGACACGACCACCACACATGGCATAACCGATGGCAGTGCCGATGATGGCAGCCTCGGCGATAGGAGAGTTGAACAGACGATGATAAGGAAGAGCCTCTGTCAGTCCACGATAAACGGCGAAAGCGCCCCCCCACTCACGGTTTTCCTCACCATAAGCCACCAGGGAAGCATCCTTGTAGAAGCGGTCAGCCACAGCCTCGAAGATACCATCGCGGATGTTGAAGGTCTTCATCTTGCTCACGGGTTTGCCATCCTTGTCGAGATAGAAACGCTCCTTGCCAGCAATCTGCTTCACGCGTGGGTTCTCCTCCATTGGATGGTTCACCTCAGGCTTGGCATCGCTCAACGAGTCGATGCTCTGGTTGGAGAACATCATGTCGCCCAGCAACTCATTGTCCTTCACCAAGTCCATGCGTGGCGACAGTTCAGGATCGATGGCAAGCTTGTACATTTCAAACATCACATCCTTCATCTCTGCCTGTATCTTGTTCAGGTCAGCCTGCGTAGCCACACCAGCAGCAATCAGCTTTTCGCCGTATGCCTTTATGCAGTCTTCGTTCTGCCAAGCCTCCAGCTCTTCCTTGGTACGGTAAGAACCCTGGTCCGAAGGAGAGTGGCCCGAGTAACGGTAAGTCACCACATCGAGCATACAAGGCCCTTCCTTGGCCAGCAGATGAGCTTTCTGACGACGGAACGCATCAATCACGGCCAATGGGTTGTAGCCATCCACACGCTCAGCATACATCTGGGTAGGAGTAAAGCCCGTACCCAAACGGGCTGCGAAGTTGTAGCCCATGGTCTCACCCTTGGTTTGGCCACCCATGGCATACTGGTTGTCCATGATGTTGAACAGCACGGGCAGACCACCCTTCATGTCGCCTTCCCACAGTGTGTGGAACTGGTCCATCGAGGCAAAGGTCAATCCTTCGAGCACTGGTCCGCGGGCCATCGCACCGTCGCCAAGGTTGGCCACCACGATACCCGGTTTGCGATTCACCTTCTTGTATAAGGCAGCACCAACGGCAATGGAACCCGAACCGCCTACGATGGCATTGTTGGGATAGATGCCGAAAGGTGTGAAGAATGTGTGCATGGAACCTCCCAGGCCTTTGTTGAAACCTGTCTCACGGGCGAAAATCTCAGCGATGGCGCCATACAGCAGGAAGCAGATACCAAGGTCTTTCGTAGAGCCACCCTTGAATCCTTTCTTGGCAACATTGAGTGTGACACCACCCCAGAATTCATTCATCACCTTGTTCAGTTCATCATCCGACAGAATCTGGATGGAGCGCAAGCCCTTGGCTAGGATTTCGCCGTGCGAACGGTGTGAGCCAAAGATGAAGTCATTGGTGTCGAGGTTGTAGGCCATACCTACTGCGGCAGCTTCCTGTCCTGCGCTCAGGTGAGCAGGACCCGGGTTGTTGTAGGCCACACCATTGTAGCCTCCAGTGGTTTTCACCAGGTTCAGCATGGTCTCAAACTCACGGATGGTGAACATGTCGCGGTAGATGCGCATCAAGTCATCCTTCGTGAAATTCTTTGCGTCCAATTCATCCTTGATGGTTTTCTTGTACTGCATCACAGGAATGGGCTGGAACTGCACTTCGCCCTCTTTTCTGATCTCTTTCGGATCAATGTAAAGTGATTTTGGCATGGAAATATAATTTCTGCGTTTATTGTTAGATTGTGAATATTGTCTCCTTGACGATTTCGCTCACAGTCGGATGCGGGAACACCACTTCCTTCAGCTGCTCTACGGTCATTTCCTGCTCGATGGCGATGCAGGCACTATGTATCATCTCACTGCAAGGATTGCCCAGCATGTGAACGCCCAGCACCTCATGGTATTTCTTGCCCACAAGCACCTTGCACATGCCTTCGCCACCTTCGTTCTCAGCCACGAAGCGTCCTGCGTATGCCATAGGCAGTTTTGCTACGGTGTAATCCACATTCTTGGCCTTGGCCTGTTCCTCGGTGAGACCTACACCTGCCACTTCAGGGTTCGTATAGACCACACCCGGAATGGCGTCGTAACGCATGTGGTCGTCCTTGCCGCAGATGTTGTTCACAGCCACCTCTCCCTCGCGCGAAGCCGTGTGGGCCAGCAGCGAGAATCCCGTCACGTCGCCCGCAGCATACACGTTGGGTATGTTGGTACGCATCTTGTCATCCACCTTGATGCCACGTTCGGCAGCCACGCCCAGGTTCTCCAGACCGAAGCCCTTGATGTTGGCACGGCGACCCACGCTCACCAGGATCCTGTCACCGCTCACGCGGCAGGTCTTTCCTTCGGGATCCTCGTACACCACCGTGTTTCCCTCGATGGCCACCACCTTGCAACGCAAGTTGAAGTTGATGCCCTTCTTGGCATAGATGCCGCGCAGCATGGCACTGATCTCACCATCCAGGCCACCCAGAATTTCGGGCAGCATTTCCACGATGGTAACCTTCGTGCCCAGGCTGTTGAAAAACGAGGCAAACTCCATGCCTATCACGCCACCGCCTATGATCACCAACTCCTTCGGTTGTTCCTTCATGGCCAGTATCTCACGGTTGGTCACAATCACGTCACCAGCCTCTTTCAGTCCTGGAATAGGAGGCACGGCAGCTTCCGACCCCGTACAGATGAGCAGATTCCTGGCCATGTAGGTTTCCTCGCCTGCCTTGATGGCAATGCCCTCGGCCGAGCGACCCTGGATCATCGCCTCTGCATTGAGTACCTGCACCTTGTTGGCCTTCATGGCACCTTTCACGCCAGCCACCAGCTTGCGCACCACCTTGTTCTTGCGGTCCACAATCTTGGCATAGTCGAAACTCGGGTTCTCCACTTTCACGGCATAATTGTCGGCATGTTTGGCATACTCGAACACCTTGGCCGAATACAGCAAGGTCTTGGTAGGGATGCAACCCTCGTTGAGGCACACGCCGCCCATCTCCTTCTTCTCAAACAGCACCACCTTCAAGCCCTGAGCTCCGGCACGCTCGGCGGCCACGTATCCGCCGGGACCGCCGCCAATCACTGCTAAGTCAAATAACATATCTTTTACGCTTTCTGATATTAAAAATCCACTTCAAGGTTCTCTATCTCCGTAGCTATCTGCTTCAGGAAACGGGTAGCCTCACCGCCATCGAGCGAACGATGGTCGTAGGTAAGGCTCAGGCCAATGTACGGCACAAAGGCATACACACCACCACCCAGGTCCTTCGGACGTGGCACAATGGTGTTGACGCCCAGGATGGCGCTCTGGGGCACGTTGATGATGGGGGTGAACACCTCCACGCCATAGTTGCCCAGATTGCTTACAGTAAACGAGGCTGCCTCGGGCGACAGCAGGTCGGGGTTGATGCTTCCCTTCTTGCAGTCGTCGGCCACCTTCTTCAACTGGCTGCTCAGTCCGGTGATGCTCAGGTCGTCGGCATTCTTTACGGTGGGCACCATCAAGCCACGCTCCGTATCGACAGCCAGTCCCAGATGCACCTTCTTGAAGATACGCATGGCATCGCCCAGACAGTGGGAGTTGGCATTCGGGAATTTCTGCAAAGCCTTGACCACGGCAAAGCACACCAGGTCGTTGATGGTGACATTGGCTTTGATGCGTCCCTCCTCGTAAGCCTTCTTTGCCTGCTTGCGCAGTGCCTGTATGCGGCGGGCGTCGGCACCCAAGTGGTGGGTAAGCTGGGCCGAGTTCTGCAGCGAATTGTACATCGACTTGGCTATCAGCTTGCGCATGTTCGACATCTTCTTCACCTCGAAGTCCTCGCCCTCGCCAGCTATGTTGGTGTGGTTGGGCTGAGCCTCCTTCAGGTCGCCAGCCTTCACCGTGCCAGCCAGACCCGTTCCCTTCGCAGGAGCGGCCTTTCCGCCTTCGGCCATCATGGCCTTGGCCAATCCCGTAAGCTTGCCGCCTTGAGCCATCGCAGCCTGCACGTCACGTTCGATGATGCGTCCGTAAGGGCCTGTGCCCGCTACCAGATTGGTGTCGATGCCGTTTTTCTCTGCCAGATGGCGTGCGCGGGGTGAGACTGGCGCACCAGCCACAGCCGGACCGGCTGCCACCGCCTCAGCCTTCACTTCCGTCTTCTCCTCTGCCACAGCAGCCGGTTCGGCAGCGGCTGGCGCCTCGCCACCCGCAGTGGGAGCAAATGCCTGGGTGTCCTCGCCTGCCTCGCCTATGACCATCACGTCGGTCAGCACAGGTATCTCGTCGCCATCGTTGAAGAAGCAAGCCAACACCGTGCCGGCATCCTTTGCTTCCTCCTCGAACGAGGCCTTGTCGGTTTCATAACTAAACAACACGTCGCCTACTGCCACCGTGTCACCCACTTTTTTCTTGAATTCGGTGACGATGCAACTCTCCACCGATTGCCCCTGCTTGGGCATGATTACAACCTTTGCCATTTTCGTGTAATATTTCTCATTAAACAGTTTGCACAGCTTCCAGGACACTATCAACCGACAATGTCCCATAATTCCCGCAAAATTACTAACTTCTTTTCGAACGACCAAAAATTACAATTCTTTTTCATTTTCTTTGGTCAAAAACGGGCAATCCGTTACCTTTGCATTTCGGTTTCAAACACATCTGCGGTTTTCGACACAATGAGAATACTTTTCATCCACGGTTTCGCATCCTCAGGTTCCTACAAGGCAGCCGATGCGCTCCGCATCCTATGCCGCCCCTGCGAGGTACTTGCTCCCGATGTGCCCATCGATCCCCACCAGGCCCTGCAACTGCTCACGCGGTCGTGCCGCGATTTCCGTCCCGACGTGGTGGTGGGCCTCTCGTTGGGAGGGTTCTGGGCACAAAAGCTCCGTGGCATGCCCAAGGTACTCATCAATCCCGACCTCCACGTCTCCACATTCCTGCGTACCCGTCTGGGCACCAACACCTACCTGTCGCCCCGCCAGAACGCCGACACCACCTTTGAGGTGACTGCCGCACAGTGCGATGCCTATCATGCGCTCGAGCTCACCGAATACGACAGCCTTGACGAAGCGGAAATCAACCGCACCGTAGGCATGTTTGCCACCCACGATGAACTCATCCACTGCCACGACGTGTTCGCGGCTCATTACCCTGGTCAGGCCTTCTGGTACCCCGGCACCCATCTGCCCAATTTCGGAGAGCTGCGCCAGCACATCCTCCCCCACATCATGCAGCTCACATCCGCCTTGCGCTGACCCCCTCCGAATCCCTCTGTGCAGGTAGCAGCAGGGAAATGACACCCTTCGCCATGAATCCATGGCTCGAAAAGTCTTCACCCACCTGCATTTCCAATGCTATTCGCACTTGTGCATACACTGAAAAGTGCAAAGTGCAGCGCCTGCGGCGGAGCAAAGCGACCATCAAAAAAGGTGGAACCACGCCAGCGATACTGCCAGCCAAACGAACGGAAAATGAAGGGAGAACGACACTTGACCTGTCCGAGAAGTGCCTCCCACCGCGATTCGCGTTTGCACAAGGGTTGGCTGGCGCATAAAATGTTTGTTGTGTAAAATAGGTTGTTCAATTTGATGTAACAGTTTTTGAAACAAAATCATCTACTTTTACATGGTCTGAGATATGGCGTTTATGTTGTTAATTTTTAACTATTTATCGTGTATTTTTAACTCGTAAAAATTGTGTATTTCATTGATTATTAGTAATTTTGCT
>DCGR01000012.1:0-3925 GCA_002315285.1 Bacteroides sp. UBA1773
CAAATAAATTTAAACAGCTTCTTACGTTGATTATGTTGATGGTATTGGAAATACTCACATTTGCTTATTTTCAAAAAACGGTACAAAAAAAAATACCTTTTCTTTATGAGGACAATGTGTTAAGCGAACGTCATTCGCTCACTTTATCCGGTTGTGCCCATATTGACGAGAGTATGCAGTTGTTGCCAGCCGATTTGGTGCAGATGAAAACACAGACTGAAGGCATGAAATGGTCGGATGTCAAGGCATGGATATTGTCTCATCGAAACTCATTGGGCGCTCAAACCCTTGTAGTCAATAGTCGGTTACCGAGATGTGTGGTTTTAAATAAGGATCTAATTGTGTCAGTGCAGCATTTCAATAACATAATGTTGTTGAATCGGTTTTTCATTGAAGCCAACAAGTCATTGGGCAATGGGGGGATGTTGTATATTCATGGCATCACGTCGGGCATGCGTCGGCAGCGGATATTGAGTACCTATCCTTTTCATTTGGGTTATGTGGTATATTTATTTGACTATCTTTGGACCCGTATGATTCCCAAATTCTTTACTACCCAATTCTTTTATTTTCATCTTACGCGTTCTGCGAATCGTAACATTCCCCGTGTTGAGGTTTTGGGTCGTTTGTGCCGGGCGGGTTTTACGATTGTCGGCGAGGAGTTGTGCGATGATTACTATTCGGTGGTCGCCTCCAAAACGTCAGAACCCATTACCACCGATCATCCCTCGTATGGACCATTGATTCGTTTGCAAAGAGTCGGTTATCAA
This sequence comes from Bacteroides sp. UBA1773, assembly GCA_002315285.1. Lineage (GTDB taxonomy): Bacteria > Bacteroidota > Bacteroidia > Bacteroidales > Bacteroidaceae > DCGR01. The sequence continues at coordinate 771 of DCGR01000012.1, forward strand.
GGAAAACTCATCGATGTCTATAAATTCCGCACCATGTATGCTTATTCGGAATACCTGCAGGCCTATACCTATCAGCAGATGGGGTTGCAGCAGGGAGGAAAGTTGCGAAACGATTTCCGTGTCAATTTCTGGGGGCGGTGGATGCGTCCTATTTGGTTGGATGAGCTTCCTATGATTATCAATCTGTTCAGGGGTGACTTGAAGTTGGTAGGAGTCCGTCCGTTATCTCGTCATTATTTCAGTCTATACACGCCCCACACACAATCCATACGCACGAAGGTGAAACCAGGTCTGATTCCACCATTCTATGCCGAGAAGAAGAAGCCCGTTACGCTTGATGACATACAGCAGAGTGAGGTGCGATACACGCTTGCCTATTTGCAACATCCAATCAGGACTGATTTGAAATATTTATTCATGGCCTTATTCAACATTGTCTTTCGTTTGGAAAGAAGCAAATGATATCATTTCCAAATTATCGCTCATCCTGTTTGGACTTTTAGTAACGTGTAAGAAATAACTTACAACATTTTAACTTTAGATTTTTGGGGTATTTATTTACCCGTTAATTAGTTTTGTTTATGGTTTTGGTTGTAACCATTTCCATGTTTTCTGCATTTTTTGACTTATATGGACAATTTTGCAATAGTAGGTGTGGCAGGCTACATAGCCCCACGCCATCTGAAAGCCATTGCCGACACAGGCAATGATCTTGTAGCTGCCCTCGACATGTTCGATTGTGTAGGTCGTTTGGACAGTTCTTTTCCCGATTGTTCCTTCTTCACCGAGCAGGAGCAGTTCGACCGATTCTGTAGCAAACTGCGAGGCACTCCACAAGGCATCAATTGGCTTTCTGTTTGCACACCAAACTACACCCACGATGCCTTCATCCGTTATGGATTGCGTTTGGGCATGAATGTGATTTGTGAGAAACCCGTGGTGCTCAATCCGTGGAATCTTGAAGCCTTGATGCGCGAGGAAGAGCAGACGGGCCATGAGGCATATAACATTCTTCAACTCCGTCTGCACGACAAGATAGCAGCATTAAAGAAAAAGGTGGAGGAGGGGCCGAACGACAAGGTCTATGACATCGACCTCACCTACATCACCTCGCGCGGCAAGTGGTACTACACCTCTTGGAAAGGCGACAATCACAAGAGTGGAGGCATTGCTACCAACATTGGTGTGCATTTCTATGACATGTTGCAATGGATTTTCGGTCCTGTCCGCGAGAACATCGTCCATGTCATGAGTTTCGACCGTGTGGCAGGCTATCTCGGACTGGAGCGTGCCCGTGTCCGTTATTTCCTGAGCATCAATGCCGACTGTCTGCCTCCCAATGCCGTTCAGGGAGAGAAGCGCACTTACCGCACGTTGAGCATCGATGGCGAGGAGTTCGAGTTCAGCCAAGGATTCACCGAGCTGCACACCAAGAGTTATCAGGAAATCCTTGCAGGTCGAGGCTTCCGCATCCGTGAAGCCATGCCATGCATCCAGATGGTGCACGACATCCGCAATGCCGTTCCCATCGGTCTCAAAGGCGATTACCATCCCATGGCAAAGCTGCCATTGGCGCGTCATCCATTCGGATGGGAAGATGTGAGGTATTAGTTGTCAGTTATCAGTTGTCAGTTATCAGTTATCAGTTATCGGTTATCGGTTATCGGTTTCCAGTCCATAGCTCATGGTTATGGTTTATGTTATGGTTTTGGTGGGGAGAGGCTCTTTCCCAGTTGATTTATCGTAAAAACGAAAGTCATACAAGATTGTGAACCACAAGATTGTGAACCAATACTCTTTTTACTGATTTTGCGAGAAATCAGAGAATATGGGCAAGTCTTTTGTGTATGGAAAATCAGTTGAAGGTGAGAACTTTACAGATAGGGTTAAGAAGACTCATCGATTGCATGAGAACTTTCTGCATGGTTTGAACACGATTATTATTTCGCCACGACGTTTGGGTAAGACCTCATTAGTGAAGAAAGTAAGGTGTGACAGGTGGTCTTCGTCAACAGTCATCTTTGGGGGATAGCGCTATTTTTTGCATCCGCAGATAGAAAAGAAGCTAGTATGATTTTAAAACGAAGCTAGTATATTTTTAAAACGAACCCAGTATTTTATAGTAGGAGAAACCAGTAAAAATCTGAGCAGTCTCATCAACGTCATCGTCAATCTTATGGAAAAATGGGATATAGTCATAAAGCCTAAGGATCGGTTGTTATCCATTGATTGGCAGGAGATATGGCGATACCGGGATATGTTTCTGCTGTTTGTGCGTCGCGACATCACCACGCTTTACAAGCAGACGGTTCTTGGTCCGCTTTGGTTCTTTATTACGCCAGTGTTGTCCGTCATTGTCTATGTGACGGTATTTGGTGGTATAGTCGGCATTCCGACGGATGGGGTTCCGGCACCGCTGTTTTATCTTTTGGGCATAGCCGTTTGGGGCTATTTTTCCAGTTGTCTCACAGCAACATCCAATTCCTTCGTCGCCAACTCCGGTATTTTTGGTAAAGTCTATTTCCCTCGCATTATCATGCCGTTGGTAAGCGTCACCACCAATCTGGTGACCTTCGGGGTGCAGATGCTCATCTTCCTTGCAGCCTACATCTGGTATGTTTTTACAGGGACTGCCGTGGCTCCGAATCCGGTTGGCTTGCTTTTCCCGCTGCTTTTGGTGATGCTGGCCCTGACTTCGGTGGGCTTCGGGATGGTAATTTCCTCCATGAGTTCGAAATACCGCGATTTGCAACTTGTATTCGAATATTTCCTAAAACTTTGGATGTATGTAACCCCGGTGATATATCCTTTGAGCATGGTGAAGAATGAGACCTTGAAGCTGTGCATGTCGCTGAATCCCGTTACTCCGCTGATGGAGGCGTTCAAGTATGGGCTCCTTGGTGTCGGGGAATTCAGCTGGCTCTGGCTGGGTTACAGCTTAGTCTTTATGGTCGTGCTTTTGGGCTTTGGGATTGTGGTGTTCAACCACACCCAGAAGAGCTTTATGGATACTGTTTAGTGATGGTTAAGTAATAAGTAGGCTGTTAAGTTAACGACTTGAAAAATGGTCAGGAAATCCTCATTCGGTTATTTCAAGGAATGGAAATGCTTGACTTGACACCCTCTTGATGAAATCACTCAAATTGAATGCCGAA
>DCGR01000012.1:4026-8576 GCA_002315285.1 Bacteroides sp. UBA1773
ACCCGCAAACTGCCATGCAGTACGATCATTGATGGAAAATCCGCCTACGGCTAAAATTGCTCCGCATAAAATCATGAAAGCCATTGGCAACTACACAACAAATATTTTACACAACCAATATTTTATGCGTCAGACAACCCTTGTGCAAACCGAACGCAATGGGGCTTGCACCAATTGCTGAGGTGAAGCCAAGGGTCAAAACGAAAGTTTAGAATTTTATGCGTAAGCAATTTTACGATTCGAAGAATCGATTCTCGGTTTTGATGGATGAAGGTCCGAAGGACTGGTCTATTGATCATGATGGACTGCCTGAGAGCTTGCTCTCAGATGGGCCAGCATGAGCAAGAGACCACAAGGCTCATCAGAGCCGCCAGCCATCAAAACATTTTCCTCGCGATGAAAATACTAGACTTCACACCCTCGCGATGAAAACACTGTAAGCCCAACGACGAACATCAAGGAAAAATAGTCTGAAAATAGTGACCATAAAGAAATGCTTAACTTAACACCCTAAGTAATAAGTTGGTACGATTTTGCCTTAGGATGTTGAGATGTTTTGGAGTTGAGACGAAGGAGCATAGCGGGCTATGTGACCGAGGAACAACTTCAAAATAGCCAACAAGATAAGGGAAAGGCGAATCAGGCTGTCAAACATTTTGTGCCAAGTTGTTTTTCAATCATCACTTAGTTCATCTTACCCCTTATGATTGTAACCGAAATCAAGCCTCATGAGTCCTTCTGGCATTTGAACCTGAAGGAGGTCTGGGACAAGAAATATTTGTTGTGGCTGTTCGTGAAGCGCGACATCACCGTCCAGTTCAAGCAGACCATCTTCGGCATGGGTTGGTACTTCATCTCCCCGCTGTTCTCGACGCTTATCTACATTATCATATTCTCGAGGGTTGCGAAGATTCCGACCGATGGAGTCCCTGAGCCGTTGTTCTATCTGTCTGGCATCTGTCTTTGGAACTATTTTTCCAAGTGCATCAACCAGATATCCACCACATTCGAGTCCAATAGTGCCATCTTCGGCAAGGTGTATTACCCCCGCCTCATAGCGCCCCTCTCGAAGCTCTTCTCCGATCTGTTCAGGTTCTCCATTCAGATGACCCTCTTCGTGACAGTCTATATGGTCTATACATTCATCGGCATCGACATCCATCCTAACTGGTATCTGCTGCTTTTCCCAGTGCTTGTGATGCTGCTTGCTGCGACCGCCCTTGGCCTGGGGCTCATCGTCACGTCGATGACCACTAAGTATAAGGATCTCAGGAACTTCTTCCCAGTGTTCGTGTCGCTTTGGATGTACGCCACGCCAGTGGTCTATCCGTTGAGCACCATCAAGAATCCTGCGCTCTATCAAGTGATGGGCTTGAATCCTCTGACTTCCATCATTGAGGCATTCAAGTATGGAGCTTTCGGGGTAGGGCAGTTCTCGTGGGGAGGTCTGGCCTATAGCGTTGTCTGCGTTTCTTTGCTGTGTCTGGTCGGTATGCTGATGTTCAAGCACAAGGAAAGGACATTTATTGACACGATATGAAACATTCATCGCAGAGTTGTGTCCGTCCAAACATTTTCCTCGCGATGAGATCACTGTAAGCCCAACGACGAACATCAAGGAAAAATAGTCTGAAAATCGTGACCATAAGGAAATGCTTGACTTAACACCCTAAATAAACGCTCTATAAAGCATACAATAATCAGTAGATATGGGCATCACTTTCGATCCGAATGAGCAGCGTTTCGTGTTCGATTTCGAGCACGATGGCAAGAATGATATCATCACCCTCACTGGCAATGGGTATCATGTGGAGGCATTTGGAAAATGCTTCTACTATGGCTATGAATTTACCGATGATGTGGATGGAAGCCTTAGGTCTGAATTCATCAAATATGTGAAGTTCACGGGGAAACTGCAGGAACACCCAGACCTGACCCACTTTATGCAGAAAGCGGTCAACGAGCTGAACCGGAAGGTTAACCTCTACAATTACGACTTGGTAGTAATGCCAGAATCTGCAAGCCAGGTCAACAAATATCTGCTTCGCTACATCTACCGCTTTGCCCAACCGTCTTTGCACGGAATTGAATTGGTGAAATCCTTGCCTGGTGTCATTTCATTCGATATGGATGCCTATGGAAAACAGTATTTGGAAGATGTTTTGGAAAATGGCCGACCACGATATACCGAAGCACAGAAAGAAGAGGTGCGAGAGTCCATCAGAAATATGATGGAACTAATCCATCAGAAAGACTATTTCACCATAGCCAAGGATGTCAAGAAAAGCAAGATGCGTCCATATATTACCAATTTCCTGAAATTTAGGAACGAAGCTGACGAACGGTTGTGCTTAGCCATTCGAAAGCAGAACATCCTGATAGTCGATGATATAGCAACAAGCGGTGCAACCCTGAACGAAGTTCTCCGATCCCTCCGTATTCTGAACGTAGATAATGACATTACTATTTTCAGCCTGATAGGCCGTAAGGACCTGATGGCCGATACGATTTAGTGATGGTTAAATAATAAGTGGCACATCAGTGCGTGGAACAGTGCTTTTTTACCCCCTGCACCCTTACACTCACTGCACATAATCATGCAGATTGTTTGGTGACATCAAAATAAAGTTGTATTTTTACAACTGGGAATAAGCTATTGTCTATGATGCAAAGAAAATTCCGTTATCCGGTTGACACTGACCAGTTTGAGCGTATTCGTCAGAGTGGCAGGTTGTATGTCGACAAGACCGATATGCTCTTCGACCTGGTCGATAATTATGATTATGTCTTTCTGTCCCGACCAAGGAGATTCGGAAAATCGCTGCTTTGCAACACCTTCAGAGCCTATTTCGAGGGGAGGAAGGACCTGTTCGAAGGGTTGGCGATTGCGTCACTTGAAAAAGAGTGGAAGCGTTATCCCGTGATGCAGTTCTCGATGAGCGGACTGAAGGATTTGAGTGTTGAGGAGGCACGGGGGAAGTTGGGCAATAGATTCTCTTATTATGAGGCGACGTACGGAAGGGATGAATCGCAAGTGACTCCAGGCGCACGTTTTGCGGGTTTGGTCCAGCGTGCGCATGCCCAGTCTGGCGAGAAGGTGGTAATCCTCATCGATGAGTATGACGCTCCGATAATGGGACTGCTGTACAAACCCGAGGAAAGAGATGCCATACGTGCGATGATGCGCGAGTTCTTTCAGGTGCTGAAGGACGAGGGAGCGCATATCCGCTTTGTGTTTATGACCGGCATCACAAAGTTCTCGCAGATGAGCATCTTTTCTGAACTCAACAACCTTATGAACATATCGATGATGCCTGAATACGCAGGATTGTGCGGCATAACAAAGACCGAGTTGGCGACGACACTTAGGCCTAACGTTGAGGACCTTGCAGAGCGGTTGGGATGTACGGTTGGTGAGGCATACGGGCAGATGAAGGAGTATTACGATGGCTATCATTTCTGCGAGGATAGCGAGGATGTCTATGCTCCATTCAGTGTGCTCAGAGCACTGAATGAAGGAAAGATAAAGGAGTACTGGTTCGAGTCTGGCACAAGCTCGTCTTTAGTAGAGAATCTGAAGCATTATCCGCTCACGTCTGCTTTCTCGTATGACGGAGTGGAAGTCTCGTGGAGGCAATTTGCTGTGCCTTGCGAGGATGCTGAGTCAGCAATGCCGTTGCTCTATCAGGCAGGCTACCTAAGCATTGGTGGTTACAACCGTGCGAAGGACGCATACATACTCCGTATTCCGAATAAGGAGGTACGCAATGGCTTGATATACAATCTGATGCCACTGATTATGAAACGGACGGTGGCCGACAATGACTCACTGGTCAACAATATGACTGACTGTCTTTTCAATGGCGACATATCCACTGCCTTGCTCCATCTCCGCTCATACATTGCTGGCATTCCATACGATATTATTACCCGCGAGGAGTGGGACAACAAGGAGCAGCGCGAGGGGTTCTATAAACTGCTGATGTATATGGTGTTCTCGATTCTGAACAACAAGGTGCGTTGCGAGAACAAGTGCATCCTCGGCCGGGCGGATGTAGTTATCGAGACGAAAAAAGATGTGTTTGTGTTAGAGCTGAAAGTCGATGACACAGTGGAGAATGCCTTGGCCCAAATTGATGACAAGAGTTATGCCGTGCCTTGGTCGTCCGACGGACGCAGAGTCGTCAAATGTGGGGTGCGCATAGATTCGGAGAAGCGAAATATCACTCAGTGGAGGGTGACTGATGAAGTGGGGCAGTTGAGTGAGGAGAAATTATTTGGAGTATAATGCCCCCCTTGTTTTCAGCCTGATAGGCTAAGTAACGTGTAAAAATGTGGATCGTCTCACGTTACAAATTGTGACAAGTTATTTTTTACACGTTACTAAAAGGAAAATGTTTTGATGGCTGGCGGCTCTGATGAGCCTTGTGGCTTCTTGCTCATGCTGGCCCATCTGAGAGCAAGCTCTCAGGCGGTCCATCATGATCAATAGACCAGTCCTCTGGACCTTCATCCATCAAAACCGAAAATCGATTCTTCGAATCGTAAAA
>DCGR01000063.1 GCA_002315285.1 Bacteroides sp. UBA1773
GCTCATGCCGAGCATACGAAAAAAAGCAAGGTAACCTCCTTTCATACATTTGGTTACCTTGCTATTGGTTGCGGAGGAAGGATTCGAACCGACGACCTTTGGGTTATGAGCCCAACGAGCTACCACTGCTCCACTCCGCGATGTTTCGTATTTCCGAGTGCAAAGGTACGCATTATTTTTAATAACGCAAATTATTTCATGATTTTTTTCTCCATTCATCGAAAAAGTATAATTTTGCATTGTGATTGCGACAAGAAAAATGCAGGCCTCGAAAACTAAAATGCAAATCCTTGATGTAGCACGTCAGCTATTTGCTCGCAATGGATTTGACTATGTCACCATTGGCGACATCGCTGACGCGTCGAAAAAAGGACGACGAACCATCTACACATATTTTAAGAACAAATATGAACTTTACGCCGCTGTAGTAGAATCAGAACTGCTCATTGTGGAAAGCGCCGTAGAGGAGGTGGCAAGTTCCTCATTGCCTCCTCAGTACAAAATCCTGCAATTCGTACGCACCCACCTCGAAACAATCAAGACGGTAGTTTATCGGAATGGAACCCTTCGGGCCAATTTCTTCCGTAGCATCTGGCGGGTTGAATGTTCGCGCAGGCAACTCGATGAAAAAGAATTGATTCTTCTCCGGCAAATCATAGGTGAGGGGGTGGCAAATGGTGTCTTCGACGTTGACAACATAGCCATAACAGCCGAAATCTTCCTGTGTAGCCTGAAGGGATTGGAGCCACCTTTCATCAAAGGCATCATCACAGACCGTGAAGCCAGTCTGAGTGGTTGGAAATACATGAGGAAAATCGTTTTAGGCGCATTGGGATGTAAGGAATTATAACGAAAACAGATAAAAAAGGGAAATCGATATGGGATTACTAACAGGAAAAAACGCGCTCATTACAGGAGCCGCACGTGGAATAGGCAAGGCTGTGGCCTTGAAGTTCGCTGCCGAAGGTGCCAACATTGCATTCACCGATTTAGTCATTGATGAGAATGCCCAAGCAACCGAGAACGAATTAGCCGCCTTGGGCGTAAAAGTGAAAGGATATGCGTCGGACGCTGCTGATTTCACGGATACGGAACGGGTTGTGGCACAGGTCAAGGAGGAGTTCGGTAATATCGATGTGCTGGTCAACAACGCCGGCATAACAAAGGACGGACTAATGCTACGCATGAGCGAAGTACAGTGGGATGCCGTCATCAACGTGAACCTGAAATCGGCATTCAACTTCATCCACGCTTGTTCTCCCATCATGATGCGACAGCGTAGCGGATCCATCATCAACATGGCTTCAGTGGTGGGTATCCACGGTAATGCCGGACAATGCAACTATGCCGCCTCAAAGGCAGGGCTCATCGCTCTGGCCAAATCCATCGCCCAAGAATTGGGCTCGCGTGGCATACGCGCCAACAGCATCGCTCCTGGCTTCATCATTACCGAAATGACAGCACAACTGCCTGAAGAAGTTCGTGCCGAATGGGTCAAAAAGATACCACTGCGCCGAGGAGGCACACCCGAGGACATTGCCAACATCGCCACATTCCTGGCTTCCGACATGTCCTCCTACATGACAGGACAAGTTATCGAGGTTGACGGTGGAATGGGCATGTAAGCCATGACAGTAGTTTACGAGGACAATCACCTCATCATTGTCAACAAGACAGCCTCTGAAATCGTACAAGGCGACAAGACTGGTGACGAGCCACTTTCCGAAATCGTAAAGCAATACATCAAGGATGTCTATGCCAAGCCTGGAGCCGTCTTTTTGGGCGTAGCCCATCGGTTGGACAGACCCGTGAGCGGACTTGTGGTGTTTGCCCGCACAAGCAAGGCACTGACCCGCCTCAACGACATGTTCCGCAATGGTGAAGTAAAGAAAACCTATTGGGCCATCACCCGACAATGTCCACCCAGCCCAGAGGCCGACCTGACACACTGGTTGGTGCGCAACGAGAAACAGAACAAATCGTATGCCTACGACCATGAGGTGTCGGGCTCAAAAAAAGCCATGCTTCACTACAAGGTATTGGCTCACTCCGACAATTATCACTTGCTTGAGGTTAATCTCATGACAGGTCGTCATCACCAGATTCGTTGTCAACTGTCGAAAATAGGATGTCCCATCAAGGGAGACCTTAAATATGGCGCACAGAGGTCGAATGCCGATGGCAGCATCAGCCTACATGCACGCAGCATTTCCTTCGTACATCCGGTGTCGAAGAACCAAATCTGCATCGATGCCAGCGTACCCGATGACAAACTTTGGAAAGCCTTCGAGAATGAAAGTCAATCGGTTCAGTCTTGACAACGGATTGCGTGTGGTTCATGCCGAAATGCCCGAAACACGCATGGTGGCACTCAACCTGTTGTTCGATGTGGGTTCGCGCGATGAGGACCCTGAGTTGACGGGCTTGGCTCACTTGTTGGAACATCTCATGTTTTGCGGCACCACTCATGTTCCCGATTACGATGCCGCAGTCCAAAACGCGGGAGCATTTACCAATGCCTGGACCAATACCGACATCACGAACTACTACATCACATTGCCTTACCAGAATGTCGAGACGGCCTTTTGCTTAGAGAGCGACCGCATGTGTTCACTCAACTTACAGCCACAATCGCTGAAAGTGCAACAGCAAGTGGTGATGGAGGAGTTCAAGCAAAACAATCTCAACAAGCCTTTCGGACAGGCCTTCCATCATTTGCGGGCGTTGGCATACAAGACACATCCGTATCGTTGGCCTACCATCGGCAAGGATCTCGAGCACATCAGCCGCATCAATCTCACCAACTTACGTGAGTTCTATTCCTATCACTATGCGCCCAACAATGCCATACTGGCTGTAACGGGACATATCAGCCTAAACGAGGTGCAGCATCTTGCCATAAAATGGTTCGCCCATCTTCCATCGGGAACGGCAATCGCACGCAAACTGACTCCGGAACCTCCGCAACAAGAAAAAAGCACCCTTGCCTTGCAGGAGTCCACACCAACCGAAGCATTTTATATGGCATTCCACATAGGTCATCGACTTGACACACGCTTTCATGTTTTCGACCTCATGAGCGACGTGTTGGGGGGCGGAATGTCAAACCGTCTGCGCAACCATTTGGTTTACAAGTCTGGCGTAGCCCTCTACACCAATTGTTTCATCGACAACAGCCTCGATCCGGGACTCTTTTACATCTGCGGCAAACCCGCATCAGGAGTCACACTCACCGAACTCGAAGAAGCTGTGTGGAAAGAAATTCAAGCCCTTTCCTCCCAGCCTGTCAGTCAAGAGGAATTCCGGAAAGTGAAGAACCAATTCGAGAGCCACTATGTGTTCGACAATCTCAACTATCTCAACGTAGCCACCAATCTCGCCTTTTATGAATTGTTGGGCGATGCCAATCTGATGAATGAGCAAGTGGAACGGTATGAAAACGTAACCGCCGAGCAAGTTCTTCAATCGGCATCCGAATGCCTTGTCGAAAGCAACTGTTCGGTGGTGAAATACTTAATTTGAGAAGTTGTAGTCTCATAAGTACCATTCCAATCCCATAAGGGATTAACCGTAACTATTCAGGCCGTGTAAGGCATACCTACTTTTCTGGAATTAACAATCAGTCCAGAAGTGTTAAACAAACGTAATAATTATAGTTGGCTAAATGGCTGACTTTTTAAAGTGGACTCATATTTCGGTATTATGCACAAGTGCAAACGCAGCGAGAGCTACTCCACGGGCAGGTGGGGTGGCTCTCGTCCTTCATTTTCCGTTCGTTTGGCCGGCAGTATCGCTTGCGCGATTCCACCTTTTCGGATGGTCGCTATGCTCCGCCGCAGATGCTGCAAAGAAATGATGGACAGGACCATGGCCATGACCGATGCGATACTTCGCCCCCTCAATGATGGCTTGGCTGATGTATTGCTTGGCCTTTGCCACGGCATCGGGCAATGTCAGCCCCTTGGCCAGCTGTGCTGCCAACGCCGACGAAAGCGTGCAGCCTGTGCCGTGGGTGTTCACGGTGGGGATGCGTGCAGACTCGTAATAATGACACTGATGCGCCTCATTGTCGTAAAGCACATCGGTAAGTGTGTCGCCTACAAGATGCCCAGCCTTCAACAACACCGATGTGTGGAATGCCTCGGCCAACCGACGCGCAACCTCGGCCAACCGACCCTGACCGTCGATTGTCGTTCCAGACAACACTTCCGCTTCCGGAATGTTTGGCGTAATGACCCGAGCCATAGGAATCAGTTCCTGCCTGAGGGTTTGGACAGCATCCAACATCATCAGTCTGTCGCCTGACGTGGCCACCATGACAGGATCGAGCACAATGTTGGCAGCATGGAATTGCCGCAACGCACAGGCTACCGCCCTTATCACCACGGGCGAATGGAGCATGCCTATCTTGATGGCATCTGCGCCAATGTCGCCCAACACGGCATTGATTTGTCCGCTTACCATTTCGGAAGGAATTTCCTGTACCGCCTGCACGCCCAGCGTGTTCTGCACCGTAATGGCCGTAATGGCAGAAGCAGCATAACATCCATTGGCGGAAATCGACTTTATGTCGGCCTGGATGCCTGCACCTCCGCCCGAATCGCTTCCTGCAATTGTCAATACACGTTTATACGTTTTCATCGTTCATTGTCCTTTATATCCATAATCCCAAAAATCGTATTCAAACTGTGCCGCCTCCTGATAGTTCTGCGCCATACGCTCACGTGTAGCCTCATCGACATGCTGTGCCCACTCGTCGATGAGGTCCACTACGGTCTTCACACCTTCCGTAAATTCCTCGTTACCGTACTCCTGTATCCACTCCTTATAAGGATTCTCCTCCATCCGGGCAATACGCAGGATGTACAGTCCGACCTCGCTGTAGATCCACATGCAAGGGAGCATGGCAGCCAATGCCTCCTCCTTGGAACCTCCATCCAATGCAGCCTGCGTATGTGCGTTATAGGCAACAGTAACCCATGACGGCTCAGGTACAGCCTTGATTCCAAACCGACCGATGAGCAATTCGTGCATTGCTTTCTCGCCCTCCAAACCCGACTGCGCAAACATGCGGAACATGTCGCGTTGAGCCTCATCACCGATCATATCGGCAAGCTGGAACATCTGCCGCCCATAATTGCCCAAATACAACTCGTCCTGTGCAATGTAACGCCCGAATCGCCCGGCATCGAGTACTCCCAATGCCAACTCCTGAATGAACGGATGACGAAGAATCCTGCAGAATGTGCTTGAGGACCTGTTCCAAACATGCCGACTCCACCTGTCGCAAACGAGAGAGCGAAGCCTACGAGTGGCAAAACGGACGTCATGAGATCCCATGATGGCACTCACCACCGCGACACCATTCACACCACAATCCATCACACCAGGAATGGTTTGTGCATTCATGCCACCGATGGCAACCGTTGGATGTACCGATTGACGCACTGCCTGACGCAACCCATCCAGTCCGAAAGGCTTGGCTGTGTCGTGCTTGGTAGCAGTGGCAAAGACAGGTGAAAGGCCAATATAATCGACATCCAAACGGTTCGCCTCGCTTACCTGTTGCAAGTTCTCGACCGACAAGCCTATAATCTTATCCGGTCCGAGCAAACGTCTGGCCACATCGTATGGCATATCGCTTTGGCCAATATGTACGCCATCAGCATCGACAGCCAGTGCGACATCAATCCTGTCATTGATAATCAGCGGCACACCATAGGGTTTCAACATGCGTTCCAACGTTTGCGCCAATGCCACAAAGCGAGCAGTAGGGCAATCCTTCTCGCGTAGCTGCACCATGGTTACACCGGCTTTCACAGCCTGTTCCACCGTTTCCGCCAGGTCCTTCCCCTGCAGCAAGCCACGGTCGGTAACAAGATAAAGTGACAAGTCAAAGTCCATAAATTTCATCGATAAAGACTGATTGGAAACTTCCAGGAGAATGGACCTGCTCGGCGGCACGCTGTCCGGCCAGACCCATGGCCATCATGCCACAAGTCGTGGCAACAAACACATCGGTGTCGAGGGCTGCAAACGAAGCCACGACCGCTGATGCCGTACACCCCATGGCCGTGACCTTGGTCATCAGGAACGAGCCGTAGGTAACGGTTGATAGCCGAGACCCACAGACAATATAGTCGGTGTCTCCGCTTACCACCACCACTGCACCATAACGGCGAGACACCTCTTGTGCCGCTTCCATTGCCATGTTGGCCTGTGCGTCGCTGTCCACACCTTTCCCCATCACGTGCCTGCCCGACAAGGCAAGAATCTCAGATGCATTGCCCTTGATGACCGTGGGACGGCACTCCTCGATGATGCGTTGTGCCGCTTTCAGCCTATATGAAGTAAAACCCACTCCCACGGGATCGAACACCATGTTCTTATGTAGCGCGTACATGGCCCTGCCGGCACGACACATGACATCTATCCAGTCGCCATCGAGAGTCCCGATGTTGAGCACCAAGGCATCGGCCTTGCGGGCTATTTCTTCCGCTTCCTCCGGAGCATCCGACATGATGGGCGATGCGCCTAAAGCCAGCAACACATTGGCGCTGAAATTCATCGCCACATAATTGGTGATGTTGTATATCAATGGCCGATGCTGGCGAATGAGATTGACTTTCTCATGTAACACTTGTATATCCATACTTCATAAAAAAACAAAACCACATTTCACAAGGAAATGCGGCTTATCGCTAATAAATCTGACGTATTTCCTCTCTGCCATTACGCAGCAGGTTCAAGGGTATCATCTCAGCATGCCATACGGCAAGCACCCCTAACAATTGTCATGTCCTTTTCAGAATAGTACCCGAAGTGGGACTTGAACCCACACGACCGTGTTATGGTCAAGGGATTTTAAGTCCCTCGTGTCTACCGATTCCACCATCCGGGCGGCCTTTTCCAAAACTGCCTGCAAAGATAATCTGTTTTCATGACTTCACAAAATATTTTCATCCGTTTTTTTGAAGCCGTTTTGAATTTGTCCGACAATTCTCATGTCCCCCAAAAGGGCTTTCCCCACAATACCTTGTTTTCACGATGGAGCCCCAACGGCATTCCCAAAACCTCGGGAAAAAGTCGCTATCCCCTAGTGGTCAGTAAAATCTAAAAGCAGTTTGCTGAAGCCTCTTAATCTGCTATAAACAACATTGTTACAAAAGCGCAATTGTCAACTTTTAGACTTTACAGACTACTAGGCTTCCGAAGCCTACACATGAAATCAAAACAGCCTCCTTGTCGCTACCACAGGACGCTTGGACAACATCATTCCAACAAGGCATTTTCAGCGTCTTCGACCTTTTTGAAATCAAAGCCATCCATCACCTCATCCATCAATGCCTCAATTCGGTCATTACACAAGTTGCCAATGCTTCCTTCGTGCGTATGGGCGACAGATTTGACAGGATGGAAGTTGCCAGCCTCAATGTCCAATCCCACCTTCTTATAGGCATCACGGAAGGGCATACCCTCAGCTGCAAGCCTATTCACTTCTTCCACGCTAAACATCGTCGTGTAGCGATCGTCATCGAGAATGTGTTCGTTTACCTTAATCTTGTCCATGATATATGTGGTCATCCGAATGCAGTCGAGCAATTCTCCGAACGACGGCAAGAACACTTCCTTTATGATTTGCAGATCACGAAAATACCCTGACGGCAGATTGTTCATTATCATCATGATTTGTTGTGGCAACGACTGTATCTTGTTGCATTTCGCACGCGTCAGCTCAAACACATCAGGATTTTTCTTATGAGGCATGATGCTTGACCCTGTTGTACATTCGTCAGGGAGTTTCACAAAGCCAAAATTCTGGCTATTGAACATACAAGCGTCAAAGGCCAATTTCGAGATCGTCGAAGCTATGCACGCCATGGCAAAAGCCACATTCCGTTCGGTTTTCCCCCGTCCCATTTGTGCATACACTACATTATAATCCATCGAATCGAATCCCAACAAATCGGTAGTAAGCTGTCGATTGAGAGGGAATGAGGAACCATATCCGGCAGCCGATCCCAGCGGATTGCGATTGCACTGACGGAAAGCGGCCTGCAACATCAGCATGTCATCGACAAGACTTTCAGCGTATGCTCCAAACCAAAGTCCAAACGACGAAGGCATAGCCACTTGTAGATGTGTATATCCTGGCATCAGCACTTCTTTGTAGCGATTGCTCTGCCTGACAAGCGTACGGAAAAGCTTCTCTACAGATTGAGCCAACAACATGACCTGATGGCGTGTAAACAGTTTCAAGTCGAGAAGGACCTGGTCGTTCCGGCTCCTGCCC
>DCGR01000083.1 GCA_002315285.1 Bacteroides sp. UBA1773
TATAACGTCAAATTGAACAACCTAACTTACAAAAGCACACGAAAACGTGGGCTGTAAGTACGGAAGTACTGGACTGTAATACTTACTTTGCTGCGGCCTAAAAAAAAGTGTGAGGCCTGTAAATGATGGGCAAACGCCATGGCTTTCGGATTTGCAGATACACATCCTACGCTACGCCCACAGCATGGCAAGACACAAACACAACAAATTTCGAAGCGAAAACTTTCAAAAGACAATTCAAAATGGTACTTTTGCATTTGTAATTGCCCATCAAAAACAGAAATGACATGAAAGATTTTGCAACCACCGACTTTGAAACAACCCACCCTGAGCGCACCAACGCGTGTGATGTGGGTATGACGAAAAAAAACAACACACTGCTCTGCCTGCTTTTTGCTTGCATGATGAGTACCACTCAAGCCACATTGTATGCTCAGAACGCATACGAAACGAAGAAGGACATTGCCTACATCAAGTCGGACGAGACCGATGCCTACCGAAAAGAACGTTGCAAACTGGATGTGTACTACCCACAAGGAGAAACAGACTTCCCCACCATTGTGTGGTATCACGGAGGTGGACTGACTGGAGGCAACAAATCCATACCTAAGTTACTGAAGGAACAGGGTGTGGCAGTGGTAGCAGTGAACTACCGACTGAGCCCCAGAGCCACGAATCCTGCCTACATAGAGGATGCCGCCGAAGCACTGGCGTGGGTCTATGACCACATCGAGGAGTTTGGTGGAAACAGACACAAGTTGTTTGTGTCGGGACATTCGGCAGGTGGGTATCTGTCGCTCATTCTGGCTCTCGACAAGCGCTACCTGACGCAACACGGCTTAGACGCCGACCAAATGACGGCTTACTTCCCCATCAGCGGACAAACCGTGACTCACTTCACCATTCGTGCCGAACGCAACCTGCGCAAGGGCATTCCGGTAATTGACGAATATGCTCCAGTGTGGCACGCCCGAAAAGAAACGGCACCCATCTTCCTGATAACCGGCAACCGCAACCTCGAGATGGCCGACAGGCTGGAAGAGAATGCCCTGCTGTATTCGGTATTGAAAAACCAAGGAAACACCGTAACGCAATTGTACGAACTGGATGGGTGCGACCATGGGACGGTGTTGGACCCTGCAATCTGTATCATGTTAAACCGCATAAAGAAATGGGAATACAAAAAATAGACCGACGCGACTTCTTACGCAAATCACTGGTGTCGGCTGGGGGTCTGGCATTGCTCAATGTCCCTATCGAGGTATGTGGCAGTGCTACACAAGAAACACGAAAGGGGAAGATGGTGTATCGCAAGTTGGGGAAAACAGGCTTGGAAGTGAGCGTTGTGGCTATGGGATGCGAAGGATTCAACAAGAAAACGGAACAACAGATAAAAGCAGAATTCGACTTTGCCATGAGCCACGGCATGAACATCCTGGACCTGTATGCCTCGAACCCCACCCTACGCTCGAACATCGGCTACGCGCTGAAGGGACGACGCAAACAGATGATCATCCAAGGACACATAGGTGCCGCATGGGAGGATGGACAATACCTGCGCACACGCGACATTGGGAAAACAAAAGCCGCTTTCGACGACCTGCTGAAACGACTGCAGACCGACTACATAGACATTGGCATGATTCACTATGTGGATGAGGAGGAGGACTTCGACGGAATATTTGCAGGCGACTTCCTGAAACTGGTGAGACAATACAAGCAAACAGGCAAGATCAAGCATGTAGGCATCAGCACCCACAGCCCTCAAATAGCAATGAAAGCCGCCAAAAGTGGCATAGTGGAGGTAATCATGTTCTCCGTGAATCCAGGCTATGACCTACAGGTGGCCGATGGAAAGGTTACACACATGGCTCCCGAACGCGAACAGCTGTACGAATATTGCGCCAGCAAAGGCATCGCCATAACCGTCATGAAGGCTTTTGGCGGAGGTAACCTGCTGAAGGATTCCGACTCTCCGTTTGGACGGGCTTTCACACCCGTGCAGTGTATAGAATATGCCGCCACACGGCCTGCCGTGGCTACCGTTCTGTGTGGTGCGAAAAACATCACAGAGATGCAAACCGCCTTGCACTGGTGCGAGGCTACGGGAAGCGAAAAGGATTTCATGGCGGTGCTGAGTGGCGTCACTTCGGCAGACTGGAAAGGCCGTTGCATGTATTGCACGCACTGCGAACCTTGCACGGAAGAGATTCCAATTGCAGAGGTGAACAAATACCTCAACCTGGCACTTGCGCAGGAAGAAGTGCCCGAGACGGTTCGGGAGCATTACAAATTGCTGGCACACCACGCATCAGACTGTAGCGAATGTGCCCGCTGCGAACAGCGCTGTCCGTTTGAGGTGAGCATTATCGAGAACATGAAACGCGCCGTGCAGGTGTTTGGCATGTAAGTCGGGAGGGTACGATGATTCACTCGGTGGTTGTCTCGCGACCCTCTTCTATCCAACGATCAATGCCCTTGTCGAGGTTGAACACCACGAAACCTTTCTGTGTAAGGGTGTCGGCAGCCCTACGGCTGCGTACACCTCCTCGGCAATACACTGCTACGGGATGACCAACACACAACAAAGATTCGACTCGTTCGATGAAATCGGGCCGTTTCACATCGATGAGGATGCTACCAGGGATGTGGCCTGCCACATACTCGGAGTCGGTGCGACAGTCGAGCAACTGCATGTCGGCTTGTCGGATGAGTTCGGCAAACTCGCGACACGACACCGACTTATACTTACTTTCGCGCGTGAGAAAGAAGGACAGACCCGAAACGAAAGTGACAACAAATGCGATCAAATTGACAAAACGTATCATGTTACAAGGATTTACCGTTTGTGTAGTGTAAGCAAAGTGATTTCGGGATATGCGCCTATGCGAAACGGTACCACACCACCTAACCCCACATTGACATAGAGTTGCTGGCTTCCCTCTTGATAGTGTCCGACACTCTCGCGATAGAGCCAACTGGCCGGTGTCCAACCGAACACGCTGAACTGCATAGCATGGGTGTGCCCCGACAGAGTAAGCGGAATGTCGGTGTGCTGCAAGACGGAATCGCGCCAATGTGTGGGGTCATGAGTAAGGAGAATACGAAACATTCCGTCGGTACCCTGCATGGCCAGGGGAAGATTGCCTTTTTGGATGACATGATGGACACCACAACTCTGATTTTCAGAACCGATGATGGCAATACTATCGGCTCCGCGATGAATGACGTGCGACTGATTGAGCAATAGGTGCCAATGGAGTTCGGAACGTTCGATGCGGATGAGTTCCTCCATGTGATGTATGCGTTGTCCTTCGGTGAAGTTCCGTCGATAATAGGAATAATCGTGATTACCGAATACCGACACCACGCCATCTGTTGCCCGCATGCGCTGCAAAATGGGCAAAGTGGTGCGTAATTCCTCATAGCCGAACGAGACAAGATCACCGGTAAAACAGATCAGGTCGGGTTGAAGCCGATTAATCTGATCGACAGCCTCAGCAAGCTTTTCTTCGCGGCCCACCCATCCATAGAGGTGCAAATCGGAAATATGCACCACACGATACCCATCAAAATCCGATGGAAGGGACTGGAATTGCAAATCGGCCTTTCGGGTACGTACATCGTACTGCCCTATGTAGTGCCCATAAAGGAAGGTCACCAACAGCACGCCCAACAAAGCCAACGTGGAAAGCAGGAAAGGACGATAATGACAAGCAAAATGACATGCCTTTCCAAGCAACCAAGCGAACAGGAAACACAGATGTGTGGCAGCAAACACTGCCACACATATTGCAATCATCACAAACAGTTGGAACCTCATGGGAAACTTGCCGAAGGTCAATCGGCCGTATTGCTGTAAAGAATACCGTTGTGACTATCGAGTGCGGCACCCTTGCGCGCAAACAGTTCCGGAACGGTTACCAACTCATATCCCATGGAGAGAAGCCGAGGGATGAGTATCTTCAACGCTTCCACCGTTTCGTGATTGCCAGCGAAGTCGTGCATGCCAACAATACTGCCATCCGTACACACCCGCATGATGTTGCTGATGCGTTTGTCGCGATCGTTTTCCTTCCGTGAGTCGCCACTTGATCCAGCACCGACAAAAGGCAGGTCGATGACCTGATACATGGTGTCGTTGACATTTAAGTAAGGCGGACGAAAACAATGTGGAGCCTCACCTATATAATTCCTAATGATGACCGATGTACGCTCTACCTCATCGCGCACCTGCTCAGCGGTGAGGGTGTTCATGTGATAGTGCGTCCACGAATGGTTCTCAATGCTGCATCCCATATCGTGAGCACGCTTCATGACAACAGCCGTTTCGTCATTGATGTTCTTCCCAAGCACGAAAAAGGAGGCCTTTGCACCGTATTGCGCGAGCACATCGAGTACCTCAGGAGTCGTAACCGTGTTGGGACCATCGTCGAAGGTAAGAGCCATAAGCATGTCATTGCCGTTGCACTGTACGATGTTGCTCTCAAGTTTCACACCTTGGTTCTTATGAACCATCACCGCCCTCATGATACCCTCATGGTCGTTGCCTTCGATGCGACAATTCTTCACCTGTAGGTCCTTGCTCTCAGCCATATAGATGCCATGTCCGCCATTGCGCGAGAGTTCGCAGGCTGTCACCTCAATATCCGATGAGAATGTAACATGAACACCACAACCATACAACGACTCCACCAAACGACATTCGCTCACCTTAGCCCCATCGACATACGACAACAGGATGTTGTGATGGAAACCCTGGCCGGGAATGACCTTTCCACCGTTGTCGGCAAAATCGCAACGATTGAATTGCAAATTCTTGGCTCCCACAATGCGCACACCACTTTCCGTGAACCGCGTGATGGTCATGTTCTCGAAACGGATGTCATTGGTCAGGTTGTCGTCAGAACAGATTACGATGCCCTCGCGCACGGGAACGCCACGCATATAGGAACGTTCACGGCGTTTCTCATTGGGATCTGTGCCTTGGTCGATGTCCTTGTCGCCCTCGACCATGAAATTACGGAATTCCACATCCGTAAGTGCATCCTCTCCCTTGACCATGGTGGGCGACACACCTGGAGCGGCATGAAGCACGGAAGCTCTACCCTTGCCCATGATTTTCAGATGGCTGTAAAGCTTGAGTGTTGACTTCAAGGTATGCACACCCTCATCGAGCACCACCCATTTGTCTGTACCCTTACACCGGTCGATGGCATCCTGAACGGACTGTCCGGGTTTCACAAGGCAATAATCCTTCGGAAGTGCAGGTTTCGATGTTGGCGATGCACCCACCTCAGTAGGGTTCAGGCACATGATGGTGGGAAGTTGTGCCAGTTGGGTGTGATCCGGCATGTTGGCCCTGCAAGCTCCCAACAGGTGGGAAGACGACTTGGCACGGGTGTTCTCCATGATGAGCCGTTCGACATAAGGCAGCAAGATACCCTTCTGATACTTGTAATGAAGATACAGTGGTTCGAACTTATCCTGACGTCCGTTGTTGGCACGGTCCGAACGAAGTCCAAAAAGCTCTATCTCTCCTGTCATCAAGTATTTGGCCATGTATTCACAACCACGGGCTATGCGGTCGTCGGCCACCGAGAACAGGTCAAGTCCTTGCGTCTGTGCAGTTTGTGCGGCACGAACCATCTCGCCAAGCCCCAACTGAATGTGTCCCCAATCGCGAACTGTTTCCTGACACTGCCCCGTCGGGAACACATACTTTGTGATGCCTCCATTTCGTTCTCCCCGCATGAAGCGATTGACGGCACGGTCGAAAATGTCGTGACGGTCGGTAAAGATACCGATACACATCATTGTACTGATCATGGAAGCATCCCAGTTGCCATTCGACTCCATGAAGAAATCCTCGATGGCGCGATAGAACACGCTGAGCGTCATCAACGTAAACTGGTCGATGTCTTTCTGCTGCCAACCCGCTCCCGTGTGACGGAGTATCTCGGCTGCATTCATATAGAAATAACCACTCAGACCAATGATGAGCTTTGCGTCATTTCCATCCATGCCTCGCAACTTATGGCTCCAGGCATTCAGAATCTCGATAGCCTTGTCGGCATACTTCTGTTCTTTGGTGACAAACCACAACATGGCCAAGTTGTACGAAAGTTGTCCATCACGTGAGAACTCATTGGCTCCCACACTGTTCGCACCGTACGGCCCACGGAACACTTCACAAAAGCCCTTCGATGGCACGTCGAGCTTTGTGTTGTCAAGCAGATTGTCGTAGGCCTGTTTCCAAGGAGCCTTGCCTTGTTGGATCAGTTCGCGCATCGCATTCAGGTCATCCATGCTCTGTGCCATGCCCGGATGCACAAAGGGTTTCACATTGGCCGCTGAGGCCAAGCACCAACAAAGTGCAATAAGAAATAGTGAAATTTGCTTTTTCATGTTCAATATCAAATAAATGTTTGGGCAAAGGTAATGAAACAATGTGATAAGAAAAAGAAATCCGCGTTCTTTTTCTTATTCAGGCAGGTTCCCAAACTCTCTGACAAAGTTTTGGGTTACCCGATGAACCAACCACTCACAATCTACATGCAACGCTGTCGCCATACGTTCATAGATTTCCCCAATGGATAGACTGCTCTTGTCGGTTTCGACAAACAGGCGGTCAAGCGATGTTGCCTGCAATGCCTCCCTATTGAATTTCTCGCCATACGACAGACAAATGCCACTGCGCTGAAGTTGGGAAGCAGCTTCAGGCTTCCCCCGAAATCCGTGACAAATCCATGTGTTGTGAGGAGAACATTCTTTTTTCAAGGCAAGCAGTTCATTCATACTCTTCACACAATGTATGACAAGTGGCTTGCCTGCTTCATCAGCTATGCGAATGACACGGCGGAAGGCTTGTAACTGCAGGCGAAAAGGTGTATCGCAAAGTTTGTCCAATCCAGCCTCTCCAATCGCCAGGATTTCAGGTCGTGATGCCTCACATTCCAATTGTTGCAGACGCATTTCGAGAGATTCCTCCGTAAGATGCCAAGGATGCAACTCCACGGCAGGGATGTCGGGATGCGCACGATGTGTATGTAGGTCGTAGTACCTCATGGCACAGGGTCATATCCACTTCCACCCCAAGGATGACAACGCAGGATGCGACGTACCGCCAAGTAAAGCCCTTTCACCGGTCCATGTTTTTTCAGAGCCTCAACAGCATACTGCGAACAGGTAGGCGTAAAACGACATGAAGGGGGAGTAAAAGGCGAAATGCACCGCTGATAAAAACAAATCGGCAGAAGCAGGACAAATGTCAGCAACTTTCGCAACATGGATGCTCGATGATATGTAGAAGCAATTTCCTGACAATCTGGCTTACAGTCTTGCTTTCCCGATGATGGGCATCCAACCACACAAACGCAATGATGAGCTTTCGATTGGTTTGTGAGGAAAGTGTCTGAAGCAGATGCTTGTGCTCACGATACGACTCACGTACTTGCCGCTTCACCCGATTACGGTCAACGGCATGCTTGAATTTCTTCTTGGGCACGCTTACCATAAACGAAAATTGAGCGGATGCCTTTTCGGCATCCACCCAAGTATAGACAACCCTCAATGGGTATATGGGAAATGAGCGACTCCCGCTGCTGAACAATGCGTTGATGAGCTTCTCACTACACAACCGTTCGGCTTTCGACAATCCGTTGTTTTGCTGAGCCTCCAAGCCGTTTACTGGTTTCGTTGCTTGATAAAATCCTCAAGTGCAGCCGTAATGGATGCGGCTTGTGCGGTAGGAGCCTCCAAATCCAAACGCAGACCTGCATCCTTGATGGCTTTGGCCGTGGCATGCCCAAAACAACCGATACAACGTTCTCCCTGCTCAAAATCCGGGAAACTCTCAAGCAACGACGAAATGCCTGCGGGACTGAAGAAGAGCATCATGTCATAGTCGAACGGTTCATCAGGAGTGAACTTATTGCTCACGGTCTGATACATTACACATTCCGTGTGTTTCACTCCTAAACTGTCAAGCAAATCCTTCACATCATCGGAGGTATGCACATTGCTTGTAGGAACAAGGAAATTTTCAGCATGATGTTTCGTGAAAGTGGGTATCAAATCTGTCAATTTGTTGTTCGCTCCAAAATGTATCTTTCGTTTGCGATACTGCACATACTTCTGAATATACAACGCTATGGTCTCAGAGGAACAGAAATAACGCATCGTTTCAGGAACCGTATAACGAATCTCCTTACAAATACGGAAAAAATGATCTATGGCATGTCGTGATGTGAATACAACTGCAGTGTAGTCGGGTATGTTTACCTTCTGCTGTCGAAAGTCCTTCATTGGCAAGTCATCGATCTTTATAAACGGACGAAAGACAATTTCTACCCCATACTTTGCTGCAATGTCATAGTAAGATGACTTATCTGACGCAGGCTTCGGCTGAGAAACAAGAACTTTTTTAATCATCAATAACCAACTATTTAGTAAACAATTATTATTTATCGAAACCATACCGCACCACAAAAAACAGGGGGCACAATTTCGAGGGTACAAAAGTACACAATTAAATGCAAAATGCCATATATTTTATTGGGAAAGATGCGTAAAGCATAAAAAAGCAACACTATTTTTGCCAAAATGAAACACAAGGCTGTCGATACCGTGCTAATCATAGCTGATACGTTCAGATATGTAAAAACAACAAATTGAACAAATAAATAGTATCCAATGATTCGATATACATTGATATAGACACTGTCCCATTCACTACGTTTCTCCTTTTTGAAAAAAGAGAAATTGACAACCTTGTACAAGCATAATTTTACAAACGAAAAAGCGACAGTGAGCAAAAGGATTTGCAGCAGCTTTAAGTCCTTCAAATCCCTTGCCAAGAAATCCTCCAAGCACGGTAGCATGGCGTTGATTGACAGTCCAAGCAATAGGGCCACTGCAAGCAAAATAGGAATAGAATAAAATCCAAAACTTTTTGACGGCACATTGGCCAGATTTTCATCAAATTGATGCCAAAAGGGCTCTTCGCCTGAAAATTCAATAGCAAACACTATGAAACAAAACAACATACTGCAAGCTACTATAGGCTCTGTCCAAAAAGAATAGATTTGTTCCATCATCCTAGAAACTGTTTTTGAATCATTGATACGATTTGATCATCAAAGAAACAAAGTGTCCTTCAAATCACAAATAGTTCCTAAATGCCAAATGCTTGTTTGATCTTGTCAACATAGTCCAGTTTCTCCCATGTAAACAGTTCCACTTTGACCGTTTTATTGCCATTATACAAACTCTCAAACGATTTGGTAACCCACTTGTTGGTTCGTCCCATGTGGCCATACGCTGCCGTTTCCTCATAAATGGGATTACGGAGTTTAAGCCTGTCTTCTATCGCCTTCGGACGCAAATCAAACAATGACGCAATTTTTTTTGCAATTTCTCCATCATTCATCGCCACCTTGCTTCGGCCGTATGTATTGACATATATACTGACAGGTTCTGCTATGCCTATGGCATAACTGATTTGCACAAGCATTTCATCCGCCACTCCTGCTGCCACCATGTTTTTTGCTATATGGCGTGCCGCGTATGCCGCGCTACGGTCAACCTTCGAAGGATCTTTCCCCGAGAAAGCACCTCCTCCGTGAGCCCCTTTTCCTCCGTATGTATCGACAATGATTTTTCGTCCCGTCAGACCTGTATCACCATGAGGACCGCCTATCACGAACTTGCCTGTAGGATTTACGTGGTAAGTAATGTTGTCATTAAACAACTTCAAGATGGCCTCATCCGTAATTTCCTTTTTCAATCGGGGGATAAGGATTCCTATCACATCCTTCCGAATCTGGCTTAGCATACGCTCATCGGTATCAAACTCATCATGTTGGGTCGAAACCACTATCGTATCTATGCGCACAGGATGTCCGTTGTCATCATATTCAATCGTGACTTGACTCTTGGAATCCGGACGAAGATAGGTCATTTCCTTGCCTTCCTTACGTATTTCAGCCAGCGTCACCAAAAGGTGATTGGCCAGATCGAGCGACAAAGGCATATAATTCACTGTTTCGTTGGTCGCATAGCCAAACATCATGCCTTGGTCTCCTGCACCCTGGTTCATAGGGTCTTCCCGTTCTACGCCTCGGTTAATGTCGGGACTCTGTTCATGGATGGCACACAGCACACCACACGAATTACCATCGAACATGTATTCACTTTTCGTATAGCCAATCCGATTGATCACTTCGCGAGCGACTCGCTGCAAATCGACGTATGCTTCTGACTTCACCTCACCCGCCATAACAACTTGCCCGGTAGTCACCAAAGTTTCACATGCCACTTTTGAGTTGGCATCATAAGCCAACAATTTGTCGAGTACCGCATCAGAGATTTGGTCTGCCACTTTATCTGGATGACCTTCTGATACCGATTCAGATGTAAATAAATAACCCATTTCTTACAAAATTTTTAAATTATACAATAAAATTATGTAAAAACGGAGTTCGTAAGAGTAGGGGGAAAATGACTAAGAAAGTCGATGATTTTTAGCATTTTTTCTCGTGGTTGCAAGCTACTCAAATCTCTCCACTGTTTTTAACGGGCGCAAAGTTAACAATTTCTATTGAAAACTTTGTATCTTTGTGGCAAATTTCTTTCCCAAATGGCGAAAAAACTATTTATCGAAACCTATGGATGCCAGATGAATGTGGCAGACAGCGAGATGGTCGCATCAATCATGCGAATGGCTGATTACGAGATGTGCACTTCGCTGGATGAGGCTGATGCCGTATTTCTCAACACTTGTTCAGTTCGTGACAATGCAGAACAGAAAGTCATCGGACGGTTGGATTTCTTCCATTCATTGAAGAAAAACAAACGCCCCAAACTCATTGTCGGAGTGCTTGGCTGCATGGCTGAACGTGTAAAACAAGAACTTATAGACATACACCACGTAGATGTAGTGTGTGGACCAGATGCATACCTGTCACTACCCGAGCTGATCGCAAGCGTTGAAGCAGGAGAGAAAGCCATCAACGTGGAACTGTCAACGACCGAGACCTATCGCGACATCATTCCATCACGTATTTGTGGAAACCATATTTCTGGTTACGTAAGCATCATGCGTGGCTGCAACAATTTCTGCCACTATTGCATCGTACCCTATACCAGAGGCCGCGAGCGTAGCAGAGATGTAGAGAGCATCCTGAACGAAGTCAACGATTTGTCAAGCCATGGATACAAGGAAGTCATCCTGTTAGGACAGAACGTCAATTCCTACTGTTTTGAACACGATGGAGAAAAAACAGATTTCCCCACATTACTGCGCCAAGTAGCTCATGCCGCACCTCACATGCGCGTGAGATTCACCACGAGCCACCCCAAGGACATGAGCGATGAGACTCTTCATGTCATTGCCCAAGAGCCAAATGTGTGCAAGCACATCCACCTGCCAGTGCAAAGCGGAAGCAGCAGAATCCTGAAACTCATGAACCGAAAGTACGATCGGGAATGGTACTTGGATAGGGTTGCCGCCATCCGGTGCATTGTGCCCGGCTGTGGACTAAGCACCGATATTTTCTCAGGCTACTGCACGGAAACCGAAGAAGACCATCAGCTGTCACTGTCGCTCATGCGCGAGTGTGCCTATGACTCTGCATTCATGTTCAAGTATTCCGAACGGCCAGGCACGTATGCCTCACGACACTATCCCAACGACATTCCAGAGGATGTGAAAATCCGCCGTCTCAACGAGCTTATCGCCCTGCAAAATGAGCTCTCGGCCCAAAGCAATGCCAACGACATAGGTAAGGAATTCGAGGTATTGGCAGAGGGTGTATCCAAACGGTCACACGAACAATTCTTCGGACGCACTTCCCAGAACAAGGTGGTCGTATTCGACCGTGGTTCACACCACATCGGCGAGTTGGTCAATGTGCGCATCACGGCATCAAGTTCCGCCACCCTGCAAGGGGTAGAGGTACAGGGATAATCATGGCTTTGGGCTGCCATTTGTTAGAGCAACGGATGATTTCATGGTCGAAATGGAGCAAACTCTTTTGTGTGGAATACATGGCAAAAAGGTGAGAGTCGCTCTCACCTTTATCATTCAAATACCTTAAATGCATATCCCTGTTCCAACAGCCATTCGATTGACCGTGGCAACGCATACTCCAACTTACCATTCTCCCACGACCGTAGCGAATCGTGAAAGGTGATGATACTGCCGTTGCGCACATACTTTTTCAACTTTTCAAACACCTTTGGCCCTGTCATCAGCCGACTATAATCACGGGTCACGACATCCCACATCACCATTTGGTAACGCTTGTGAAGTACTCGATACTGTATTGCCCTCATAAAGCCATGTGGCGGGCGAAACAGATTGGTGTGCAGATAATCATTGGCCTTCTCCACATTAGCTAGATAATTATCGTTCCAGTAGTCCAACCCTCGAATATGGTTGAACGTATGATTACCTATACGATGTCCACGTTTCTTGACCATTGCAAACGTTTCCGGATGCTTCCGGACATTGTCGCCGACCATGAAGAAGGTGGCCTTGATACCATATTTGTCCAACAAGTCGAGCACCCAAGGGGTCACCTCAGGAATGGGACCATCATCGAAGGTCAGATACACCGCCTTC
The DNA here is from genome assembly GCA_002315285.1 of Bacteroides sp. UBA1773. Lineage (GTDB taxonomy): Bacteria > Bacteroidota > Bacteroidia > Bacteroidales > Bacteroidaceae > DCGR01. The sequence continues at coordinate 12,626 of DCGR01000083.1, forward strand.
TCGTGTCTATCCATACGCCAAAAAGCATTAGGATAAATAAAGCGAAGAATCCAAGGCGGTTGCTCAATAAACATGTCAAAAAACTACTACTTAGAGGACTTGCCTCCTAAACGGTCATTAAATGCCTTGTAATAGAAATCGAGTTGTCCCTTATAATCTGTTGCCACCTCAGAATTGGACTTCCCTGATTTTTCTATCACCTGCAAACTTCTGTTTAGGTTATCAAGCACACTCAAATGACGAATAATATTGTCATAACTCATATTCAGGTGACGATCGCTTAAGCTTAAATACCAAGCCAGATACTCATCACTGGTCTTGGCCAATGCAAGCAGAATCTCACGAGCTTTGTCCACCTGACCCAACTTTATGTAATCATCAGCCATTTCCTTTGAAGCGCACATAAAGAAATCATGCGGGACGTTGGTCTCTGGAATAACTTCCAGACTATAGTCAAGAGCCTTGAGTGCCTTGTCGTACTCTCCCTCATCGATAAGTTTTGTCGCAGTCTGCACGAATAAACGACGATGCGTGTCGCACATCCGCAGCACTGTTTCATCGAGGTAGATGTCAGGGCTATCAACTCCACCAAACTTATATTTGTTCATGAGGTTATCATACATTTTGTCAGCATCGATGGCAGCCCCCAACTCTACAGTACTGAACGGCGATATACGAGAAGCCAATCCTTCTTGAATGAAATTGTCGCCCAGGTTAAGTTGACTTTCCTTACCTACGGTAATAGCCATGTAGATGGGTCGTTCCCAATTGGCATTTGCCAACATCTCGAGCATCATCAACTCATTCTTGTAGAGCAACCGTTTTCCTTTCAACGAGATATGCATATAATCGGGTATCACTCCATTCAAAGCCTTTGGAATTGTCATACCCGAGCGAAGAACTGCTTCCTTGTCAATCTTAAGCACAATGCTATCGGTAGGAATCATTTGCAAGCCCTTCTGCGGATGGCGTACCCAATGCTCTAGGATATTATGCAATTCGTATGGATTCTCTCCAAACTGTTCCACAGCCTCCTTCGGATTCTGTGCATAAAACTCGAGCACTGTCTTCATCGCTTCCGGACGAACGGCTACTCCCTCATTCGTGCCACTTACATATTCAATCCGTTTCCAACTGATGGGCACCTCTGTCGATTTGTATGCCTTTCGTTTCATCTGGTCGATATACCAATCCGTTTGCAAATAGCTGAGATTACAAACGCGTACATCCGTACGGAAGCCTTCCGTTTCCTGATTATACCAAAGAGGGAAAGTGTCATTGTCGCCATTGGTGAAGATAATGGCGTCTCTATCCTCTGGCAAGGTAGCGAGATAATTCTGGCCAAAATCCCGACACGTGTATCGTCCGCTTCTGTCGTGGTCATCCCAAGTCTGACTTACCATTTGTAGTGGAACAAACAAGCAGGCTACCGCCGCAATCACAGCCGCAGGCAAAGCCCTCATCTGGCGCCGTAACAGGTGAGCCGCACCTGCAACACCCATTCCGGCCCAAATTGAGAACGCATAGAACGAGCCCGCATACGCATAATCCCGTTCACGCACCTGCATCGGTGTCTGATTCAGATACAACACAATGGCTATGCCCGTCATGAAGAACAAAAAGAATACAACCCAGAATTGTTGGATGCCTCGTTCTCCACGATAGGCTTGCCAGAACAGACCCAACAAGCCCAACAATAAGGGCAAGCAATAGAACACGTTATGACCCTTGTTTTCCTTCAGCTCGGAAGGGAGCAACGACTGGTTGCCTAACATTGCATCATCAATGAACGGAATGCCTGAAATCCAGTTGCCATGCTCAATTTCACCTTGTCCTTGAATATCATTCTGGCGACCTGCAAAGTTCCACAGGAAATAACGCCAGTACATGAAGTTGAGTTGATAAGAGAAGAAGAACTTCAGATTGTCCATCATCGTAGGAATCTTCACCATCATCACTTGTCCGCACTGGTCGTATGGCACTTCTTTCCCTTCCACCCCACCTAACCACGACTCATAGTCTGCGGTATGAGTCTCGTCATAGACACGTGGGAACAACATATTTTGGGCATATTTGTACTCCGTCTTATGACGAATGACCTCATACATGTCCTTTTCGCTTGCATCGGCTTTTTCCTTACGCTGATAAACGGGAGCACCTTCTTTCACATCATACACACATCCATCCCCCTCAACCTTCAGTGCAAGCTTTGAGGCATACGTCTGGCCATAGAACAACGGACGTGAACCGTATTGCTCGCGTCCCAAGTAGTCGCCCAGCGTAAAGATGTCTTCTGGCGAGTTCTGATCCATCGGAGTATTGGCTGTCGAACGAATCACAATCAAGGCATACGACGAATAGCCCACAACCATCAGCATCAGACAAAGCAAAGCCGTGTTCATGACCCGTGCGCTCACAAGCCAAGCCTTTTCGGCTTTCCTTCGCAGCAACACATACAACACAACCAAAACCAACAATCCTACCAAAATACTGCTTACACCATATCCATAGAAAGGAATGCCCAATAAAGCCACAGTCAGCAAGAACGCAATATTCATGCGCTGGCGACTCCTATCCGTATAAGTTTCATATACGCTCCATATCAAACATGCTGCCAGACATACGATATATACATACACTCCCGTATTGAACGGCATACCCCAAGCATTCACAAACAGAAGTTCAAACCATCCCCCTACTTTCACAATACCTGGCACAACACCGTACAACACCAATGCCACAAACATGGCACTGCACGCCAATGCCAGCAAACTTCCTTTCAAGGTCGCATTGGGGCAACGTTTGTAATAATAGACCAATACTATGGCTGGAATACACAGTAAATTAAGCAGATGTACACCAATCGACAGGCCTGTCAGGTAGCATATCAGTATCAGCCAGCGATCGCTGTGTGGCTCGTCTGCCACACTGTCCCATTTCAGGATAAGCCAAAACACCAAGGCTGTAAACAGCGAACTATATGCATATACCTCACCTTCTACCGCACTAAACCAGAAGGTATCGCTCCAAGTATATACCAAAGCACCGACCACGCCCGATGCCAAAATCACAATCATGCGACTCAGCGTCATCTCCCCATCGTCGCACACGAGTTTTCTCACCAGATACGTGATGCTCCAGAAAAGGAAGAGGATGGTACCAGCACTCAACAACGCATTCATCATATTCACCATACACGCCACCTGGGTTGCATCGCCAGCCAACTGGCTGAACAAGTTGGCAGTCAACATAAAGAACGGTGCGCCAGGTGGATGCCCTACTTCAAGTTTATACCCTGTCGTGATGAATTCCGGACAATCCCAGAAAGAAGCTGTCGGCTCGATGGTCATGCAGTATGTCACAGCTGCAACCATAAATACAAGCCACCCTGTCAGGTTGTTGATTAAGTTGTATCTTTTCATTATCAAAATGTAATGCACCAAATGTAATTTGCGCGCAAAATTAGCATTTTTTTGTCGTAAAGGGCGTATGTTCTGCCGAAATATTGTATCTTCGCACAAATTAACAGAAAAGACATGCTTGTAAAAGTTTACGGAGCAGCCGTTCAAGGCATCGATGCCACCATCATTACCATCGAAGTAAATATCTCACACGGAATGAAATTCTTTTTAGTGGGACTACCCGACGATGCCGTGAAGGAAAGCCATGAACGTGTTTTTTCTGCCATCCAATACAATGAATACAAGATTCCGACCTGCCAGATTGTTGTCAACATGAGTCCGGCCGACATCAAGAAAGAAGGCTCCGCCTACGACCTGCCTTTGGCCATCGGCATCATGGCGGCCTGCGACATGGTGCTCGCTCATAAGCTTTCAAGATACCTCATCATGGGAGAGTTGGGCCTCGACGGTGCCCTCCACCCTATCAAAGGTGCACTACCCATCGCCATCGCCGCCCGCAGCTTGGGTTACGAAGGATTCATCCTACCCAAGGAAAATGCACGCGAAGCCGCCATTGTCAACAACCTGAAAGTTTATGGCGTAAGCCAACTGAAAGAGGTGATTAACTTCCTCAACGATGAGTGTGAGTTGGAAACAGTGGAAGTGAACACCCGAGAAGAATTTTTCAACAAGCAAACCGACTTCCCTTTCGATTTCGCCGATGTAAAGGGACAGGAAAATGTGAAGCGCGCCCTCGAAGTGGCAGCGGCAGGAGGACACAATCTCATCATGATAGGAGCTCCTGGCAGTGGCAAGTCCATGATGGCAAAGACCCTACCGAGCATCCTGCCTCCCCTCACGTTGTCCGAGAGTCTGGAAACCACCAAGATTCACTCCGTAGCCGGCAAGCTCGGCAAGGACTCCTCGCTCATCGCCACACGTCCCTTCCGCAGTCCCCATCACACCATTTCGCAAGTGGCCATGGTTGGAGGGGGCACTTCTCCCCAACCAGGCGAAATCAGTCTGGCACACAATGGTGTACTCTTTCTCGATGAGCTTCCCGAATTTTCACGTGCTGTACTTGAAGTGCTTCGCCAACCCCTTGAGGATCGCCACATCAGCATCTCGCGTGCCCGCTACAGCCTCGACTATCCTGCCAGCTTCATGATGGTAGCCAGCATGAACCCTTGTCCCTGCGGCTACTACAACCATCCCTCCAAACAATGTGTATGCAGTCCAGGACAGGTACAACGCTACCTGAACCGCATTTCTGGTCCGTTGCTCGACCGTATCGATTACCAAAGAACTCAAAGTTACT
>DCGR01000094.1 GCA_002315285.1 Bacteroides sp. UBA1773
CCTCAGGAGTCCAGCCTTGAAGGTCCACGTTGATGAAATCGGCTGTGACACGGTAAGGGGCAAGGAAACCGTCGTTGATGCCCTGCAAAAGGGAATATGTATAAACCGGCTCGCCGAAGTAATCCAGGTTGTTTGCACCCGCTTCTGCCTTTGGTGTGGCAGTCATGCCAATCTGGGTGGCACTGTCGAAGTATTCAAGCACCTTGCGCCAGGCCGAATCATCCTTCGCACTACCCCGATGGCACTCATCGACGACAATCAGGTCGAAGAAGTTCTTTTTCACCTCAAGGAATGGATTAGGCTGGCCCTCTTTCCCAACCAACTGATGATAAAGAGCCATATAGACCTCATAAGCAGAGTCGATTTTGCTTTCACCCTCTCCAACCGAGGTTATCTTGGTCATGTACTTCGTGAATGGCTTGAAGTCCTGAATCATCGTTTGGTCAATCAAATAATTCCGGTCGGCAAGATAAAGGATTTTCTTCTTTGCACCACTTTTGCGCAGACGGTGAATGATCTGGAAAGCGGTGAAGGTCTTGCCTGCGCCAGTAGCCATGACAACCAACACGCGCTGCTGTCCCCGGGCAATGGCTTCCACAGTCCTGTCAACGGCAATCCTTTGATAATAGCGTGGCTCATAGCTATAGGCATCATGGTAATATGGAGTCTCAACAATCTGGAGTTCTTTAGGAGTATAGGCCTTGCTATCAAGATATCTCTGATAGAGGTCTCCTTCGGTTGGAAACCCGTCCAACTTCAGTTCCGTTTCCTTGCCTGTAATGAAGTCATGCTCCAAGAAGGCATCACCATTGCTTGAGTAGGCAAATTTCAGATCAAGGATGAGAGCATATTCCATTGCCTGTTGCATGCCGCCTCCGACAGCATGTTTGTTGTCCTTGGCTTCTACGACAGCAATTGGCTTCCCATTGTGATAGAGCAGGTAATCAGCCTTTTTGCCCTCGGCAACTGAATGTTGGCTGCCTGCGACAAGTACACGACCATCCGTGAAATAGTGTTCCTCACGCATGTTCTTCGCGACTTCCCATCCTTTTCCTTTCAAGGCAGGAGTTGTGAACATGGTGCGTATTTCCTGCTCCTTCAGTTCCTTCTTGTTGACGTTCATCATAGGAAATTCCTTTCTTTTGGTGGTTTTGAAGTTAGCCTTTCTCGGTGTCGTTAAGCAGACATTTCACATTGACATCGAGAAGTTTCGCAATCTTGTCAAGCGTGTTCAAGTCGGGCTGAATGCTATTGCTACACCATTTGCTAACGGTACAATTTGACTTGCCAAGTTCTTCTGCAAGCCACTTGCCTGTTTTCCCTTTTTCAACAAGGACTACTTTTAAACGATTCAAATTTGCCATGACAACTAAAATGTTTTAGATTTGTGGCGAATATATAAATATTCGATGAGAAAAACAAAAGAAACAATCCAAAAGTCGCAATCCTTACTGTAATTTCCAGGAAATTATCATATTTGTTGCTCGTATCAGACAATTTGTGCATCCATACATGCAAATTGTTCCACACAGAATTCCTGACTTATTCATACTTTCATTTTCCCTCTTGTCATTCATGTTCGCAACACGACTTCCACATGGCTTTCACATGAGCACACATGGCTCAGAGTTCCTCCCCTTCATCGAATCCGTGGTTGGCATCGCCATCGGCAGGAGGCGAGGACGCTTGCGTATCGTCCACACGCGGCAGGCTAACGATTCATCCCCCCCCTCCCATCGGGTTTTCGGCAGTGCGGCAGGTGTGTGTGGGTGGCATGATGTGTGAGTGTGTGTGAGTGGTCGATGTGAGTGCAAAGTTACGGAAATCCTTTCGGAATTGCAAGGCGACGGCGCGAAAAAGTTCCTCGGCTCTCAGGGTCCCGGGTTCATGGTTGTAGTCGGGTGGTCTGGGGGTAGCAAAGCCTTCGTTTGCGCCGATGGATGCCATTGGTGAACCACAAACACCGTTAAATGATGTTGAATCCACATGGCTGTCCTTGTTTGTGTATTTATGCGCAATAGTATATATTAATACAGATTTTGATGCAAGTGCACTTTTTTTTCAAAAAGTGCATCTCGATTATCAAAAAAAAGCCATGAAGGCTCCATTCGTCCCCATCAGTCGGTTTCATCATCGGCTTATTCATCACTGCATATTCATACGCTCGTGCGCTCCCGTCCGGCAGACGCTCCGAAAAACGTTTCCTTGCCCCTCGCGGAGGGCTTGCTGGTGTCTCACGAAAAATTCACTGGTTCCTCACGGAAAACCCAGCGGACACTCCCGACAGTCCGATGCAATTAATTGCACGTGAAAAAGATAGGTGAAATTTTTTTCGATTTCGTTTTGTGGTTCCGGTCTTTTTCCGTAATTTCGCATCGTGATTGCGAACCACTAAACTGACTTCATTTACCAACCAGACTATTTCCGACTATGGGACAAATCAATCATTCGTGCCCTGCCAGTATCGCTGGCGCGATTTCACCTTTTTTTGATGGCGCTTCGCGCTGCCGCAGGCGCTCTGAAGCAATCCGTGGGCAAGGTGGCGGGTGAGCAGCGGCTGGTGACCTCGGCCGAACGCTACTCCACCATCGGCACCGACCTGATCGTGGCGCGTGTGGCGCAGACGGCGGGCATCAAGGAGGCCACCGTGCGCAGCGCCATCCTCGGTGCAAAGGAGGCTGTCCGCTACTTCGTGATGAACGGCCACAGTGTGAATCTCGGCCACTTCGGCAACATCCGACTCTCCGCCCGCCTGCCTGCCGGCAGGCAGGCGGCAAGGCAGTGGCAAAGGGGTGATGCCTCGTAGCTATCGTTAAAACATGTTAAACAATTCATTGCATTTAAGGTTGGTAAGCAAAAACAGGTTATGTTTGCAGTGATATCACAATGATATCATAATGAAAACCGTAAACCCCCAAAAAGAAAAAGACAATGGAAAAGACGAAGGAAACAAAGGAAATTGAATTCAGAGGTGGTTATCTCAATGGATTCCTCATGTGCTTGATCGACATCGCGCTATGGGCATCGACCATCCATTCGTTTGTGCAGGGTGTTGTGGCTGCCGACTCAGACCAGCCTTGTGCAATGTGGTTCGTGATGTTTGCGTTATTGCTCATAGGCGCTATCATCTGCTGTTGCGGATTCTCGTTGTTGGAGCCAAACGAGGCGAAGGTGATGACCTTCTTCGGCAAATATGTGGGTACGTTCCGTAAGAACGGCTTCTATTGGCTGAATCCCTTTATGAGTGTGAAAAACGTGAGTTTGCGCGCGCGTAACCTTAATGCGGAACCTATCAAGGTGAACGACAAGGTGGGCAATCCCATCCTGATAGGACTGGTGGTGGTGTGGCGGCTGAAAGACACCTACAAGGCCATCTTCGACATTGACACCGATGTGACGGCTGCTAACACTGTGGGAGGCTCGGCTACAGCCCGGATGAACAAGTTCGAGAAGTTCGTAGCCATACAAAGCGACTCGGCTCTGCGCGAGGTGGCCGGAATGTATGCTTACGACAACGAGGATACGAATCGCGACGAACTGACCTTGCGTGGTGGAAGCGCGGAAATCAATGAAGTGCTCAAAACCAAGCTCAACGAACGTCTTGAAATGGCGGGACTTGAAATCATGGAAGCACGCATAAACTATTTGGCATACGCTCCTGAAATTGCAGCCGTAATGCTTCGACGCCAGCAGGCGGCAGCTATCATCACTGCGCGTGAAAAGATAGTGGAGGGCGCTGTGTCGATGGTGAAAATGGCTCTCGACAAGCTTTCGGCCGAAGGCGTTGTTGAGCTCGATGAGGAAAAGAAGGCTGCCATGGTAAGCAATCTGCTTGTGGTGTTGTGTGCTGATGAACCTGCGCAACCGGTCATCAACTCAGGCACGCTCAACCACTAATCGGCATGGATTGCAATGCAAGAGAAAGAACCGAAAAACAAGAGTTTCGTCCTGCGCCTTGATGCCGACATGATGAATGCCATCGAAGCATGGGCAGCCGATGAGTTTCGCTCCACCAATGGGCAGATTCAGTGGATCCTTGCTGAGGCCCTGAGAAAAAGCGGTAGGATGGGTAAACGGAAATCATGATTTTTTTTTTTGAAACAAATCACACTATTTCGATGCAACGCACGGAAAAACATCCTAAATTTGCGGCATTATTCAATGCACGAGACAAAATCTGTTTTTAAATATTTTACACAATGAAAAAATCTACTTTTATTTTGCTGACAGCCTCAATGTTGTGTGGCGCTATCAGCTCATGCCAACCTAAGCCGAACACGCTCACTGAGCAGGAAAAGACGGAAGGGTGGGAACTGTTGTTCAACGGACAGGACCTGACAGGATGGAGGGATTTCAACGGCACCGAACTCACCAATGGATGGAAGGTTGTGGATGGTTGTATCCAGGCTCCTGGCGATGGCAGCGACGGCTCCGGCTACATCGTAACCGACAAGAAATATGCCGATTTCGAACTCTCATGGGATTGGAAACTCACTCACGGAGGAAACAGCGGCATGATTTACCATGTGGTGGAAAGTCCTGTCTATCAGGTGCCATACGTAACCGGCCCCGAGTATCAGCTCATCGACAATGAGGGTTGGGAAGAAGTGAATGCCCCTTCAAAGCTCGAGGAGTGGCAGAAACTGGGTGTTGACTATGCCATGCACCTGCCCGACTATTCGAAAATGCAGGTCAACCCACAGGGAGAATGGAACAATTCGAAAATCGTGTTCGACAATGGTCATGTGGAGCACTGGCTCAACGGACAGAAAATCCTTGAGTTCGAATGCTGGACTCCCGAATGGTTCGAACTGAAGAACAGTGGCAAATGGGCCAAAGCACCGGAATACGGATTGGCTCGCGAGGGAGTGGTCTGCCTGCAAGACCATGGCGATCCTGCCTCATTCCGTAACATCAAAATCAAGGTGTTGCCTCACAAGGGTGGTGGCAAGGAGAGTCTGTTCAACGGCAAGGACCTTACTGGTTGGGAACCCTTCGGCGATGGGAAATGGTCGGTTGACGAAGAAGGCAATCTTGTCACAGAAAATGGCGACAACAAACAGTATGGCTATCTCTGTACCCGCAAGTACTATAAGGATTTCGACCTTACGCTGGAGTTCAAACAAGTCACCAACGGCAACTCGGGCCTTTTCTTCCATTCCTTCATCGAAGGCTTCAACCGTGTGCATGGCTGGCAGTGCGAAGTGGCACCCAAGAACAACGACACGGCTGGTATCTATGAGTCGTACGGACGTGGCTGGCTGCAGCAGATACCTGATGAGAAGGAAAATATCCTGAAGGAAGGCGACTGGAACACGCTCCGTCTCCGTGTGGAGGGTGGCCATGTGCAGACGTGGCTGAATGGTGAGCCCATGTCGGAAATCAACGATGAGCTCATTGCTGCCACTCCAGGACGCCTGATGCTGCAGATCCACGATGGCAACAACATCAAGGTGCTTTGGCGCAACTTCCAGCTCACGGAGCTTTAATGTGCCCCATACCTGTCGAATCGACAATGCCCTGCCTGCTCCACGTTTCCTGAGCGGCAGGGCATTGCCATTATCCCTTATCCTGTCCACACCATTGGTGTGCCATCGAGACGGCTTAGCGTGCTTCGTATTCAGCCTTCACATCCTCGTAGAAATTGGCGACAGTCGAATGAAAGTATGGAACCAGCCAAAGAAAACCTATGCCGAAAGTGAGCAAACAGAGTAGAAACCACCCGATGAATGATAGGTACAAGCATAACAGGTCGCCCTTGTGTCCGCGCATCATACATTCGCTCAGGGTGATGGCGTCGTTGTAGCGCAAGTCGTTGTAGTCGTACAAAATGTAAGGGGTCATCGCATACGCCAGTCCTTTGATGATGCCTGGCACAAACAAAAGCAATGACCAAAGGTATGTGTAAATCCTCATCAGCAACAAAGTGAGGAATACACGACTGAACTGTCCGTCGCGATAGCCGTCAAGCAGATGGGTGATGTCGAACGGATAAGCGTCTTCATCGCGATGGTTACGCAGAAAGGCTATCAGTAAGGCCCATTGGGCTGGCAAGAGCAGCAGTGTGGCTGCACCAGGCAATGTGACTACAAGGAGGAAGGAAGAGCCTCCTACTACAAAAAACAGGAAATACATCAGCACGGCATCAATCCATTGCCCTGAGAGGGCGCTCGATCCGGCTTCGCGATACATCTTAAAGGTTTTCATAATGGTTTGTGTTAGAAATTCGACTTCGCAAAAGTAACGCTAAGTGGGCAGCCGTAAAACGAAACATGAACAATAGTGACGGACAGCGACAGAAATGGGACATTCTGCTGCCTTTTTGTGATAGACGGGACGGATAATCTGCTGTTTGTTTCTGCAATTCTTCGTAATTTTGCATCGATAACCAACAACCCGGGCCTGATCAAATCCGTATTCCATCCAATGTTCACTTTTCAAGCATACCCTATGCCATCACTCATCGCCATGTCGGTCGATTTCTTCTGGCCGTTCGTGGTCTCACTGGTCGCGCTATGTGCCATTCTTTTTGTGTCGTTGACACATTTCCGCCGATTTCATCGCAGGATCATTTCCTTGCAACGCCAGCTTCAGTTTTGGGTGGACCATCAGGATGCCTTGATGGGGTCATCTACGCCCGTTGCCGTCGGATCAGGCATGGTTGCTTTAGTCGGGACTACCAAGGAAAGCCTGACGGTCGCGTCGGACAAGATACTTTACATAGCGTCGGAATCAAACTATGTAAGGGTGGTATATGTCGATGAAAACGGGGAGAAATGCAAGATGCTGCGCCAGACAATGAAGGAAATGGCCGTGACGCTTGCCCCTCATACCCACATTGTCCGTTGCCACAGGGCATTCATGGTGAATCTGCGCCAGATAGACCATGTGGAAAGTGTGGGGGGCAGCATGATGGTGTCGCTCAAGCACTCTGCCAGTCACATTCCTGTGTCGCGTGCCTATATAAGTGTCATACGCCAACAGGTGGTCAGTTGATGCGATAGGTGAGTTCGGGGTTGTTGTCGAAGAAGCTCATCAGGTCTTTGGTAATGCTGGTCTTTATCTGGGGGGCATTCATGTTGATGTTTGCTTGTTGTTCGCTGTCGATGATGACAAATTGTACGGTAATCGTGCCAGGCGCATCGGTAAGTAATGCGGATAGCTCGACCACAGTCGATTTCGAGAGCGATAGTAGCGGAATGGTGATGGTGAGCGAGTGGATGAGGTTGTCTTTGATGTCGGTGAGCAGTTCCACTTGGTTTACTTTCAGTTCGAATTCCTCCTGTCTCCATTTCTTCGGTTGCACGGTAGCATGTAGATAGACAAAGCGGCCGGGAACAAGATGGGTTCGCACGTTGTCCCAGTCCTTGCCAAAAAAAACGAAGTCGTAGGTTCCGGAGTAATCTTCTATCTTGGCACGTCCGTATGGATTGCCGTTCCTGCTCTGTCCTTCGCGCGATGCGATTACGATGCCACCCATTGTCAGCTCTTGTCCTTTTAAGGGAGTCAGGTCGTTGAGTTGTGTCATCTGTGTGTTGCACACGTGTTTCAGAATGATGCTGAATTGGTCGAGCGGATGTCCGGTAAGATAGATTCCAACCAGTTCGCGTTCTCTGTTCAGCCGTTCGAGGTCTGTCCATACGGGTGCATTGGGAATGGGGGGAGTGGAAATTTCAACGGTCATGTCGCCAAATAGGCTATTGGCGCTGTTGTGTTTGTCGAATTGATATTTGTTTCCGTATCGGGTGAGAATGTCGGAGAACACTTCGTTCTTGCTGTTCACAGCCAGGAAATCTTCGCGATGTACCTCGCTGAAGTCATCAAATGCGCCGGCAAGAGCCAGGCTTTCCAGGCATTTCCGGTTGACCGAAGAGAGGTCAACACGTTGTACGAAATCGAAGATGTTTTTGAATACACCATTTTTCTCACGCTCGGTAATGATGTTGTTTACGGCACTTGGTCCAACTCCCTTGATGGCACTTAGCCCAAAGCGTATGTTGCCTTTGTGGTTTACTGAGAATTTGTTGTAGCTTTCATTGATGCTTGGGCCAAGCGTGTGTATGCCATTGGCCTTGCATTCGTCCATAAGCTTGGAAATTTCGGTGATGTTGTTGGAATTCCGGCTCATGCAGGCAGCCATATATTCTGCGGGGAAATTGGCCTTTAGGTATGCAGTCTGGAATGCCACCCACGAGTAACAAGTGGCGTGCGATTTGTTGAAAGCGTATGAGGCGAATTTCTCCCAGTCGGCCCATATCTTTTCGAGGGTTTGTAGCTTGTGCCCATTTGCTTGTCCTCCAGCCATGAATTTGGGCCGCAAATGGTCCAGCTTGTCTTTCAGCTTCTTTCCCATGGCTTTTCGCAAGGTGTCGGATTCGCCTCGGGTGAAGTTGGCAAGCAATCGGCTCAGAAGCATCACTTGTTCCTGATAGACGGTAATCCCATAGGTGTCTTTCAGGTATTTCTCCATGATGGGGATATCGTATTCGATAGGTTTTCGCCCCAGTTTCCGGTCGATGAAGTCTGGAATGTAGTCCATCGGCCCTGGCCGGTAAAGGGCATTCATGGCTATCAGGTCTTCAAATACGCCAGGTTGCAATTCGCGTAGGTATTTCTGCATGCCAGGCGATTCGAACTGGAAGGTTCCGATGGTTCTTCCCTCGCAATACAAGTTGTAGGTAGGAGCATCGTCAATGGGAATGTTGTCAACATCCAGCACAATGCCTTGGCTACGCTTGATGTTCTCGACAGCCTCTTTCATGATGGACAATGTTTTCAACCCCAGGAAGTCCATTTTGATCAGGCCCGTGTCCTCGATTACCGAACCTTCGTATTCGGTGACAAGCATACGTTCGTTGGTGTCTTTGTCGATGGCCGTGCTTACTGGCACCCAATCAGTGATGTCGTCGCGACAGATGATAGTTCCGCAGGCATGTACACCGGTACCCCGCACATTGCCCTCGAGCATCTTGGCATATTTGATGGTGTCGCTGGTTATGGGGTCGGGCGAAGCTTCGGCCTCTTGCAATTCCTTTACTTGTGCGATGGCGTTGACCAAATTCATCTTCTTCCCATCGGCGAGCTTGTCGGGGATGGATTTGCACAGCCTATCCGACTCCGACAATGGAAGTTTCTGGACACGTGCCACATCCTTGATGGCCATTTTGGTGGCCATCGTAGAATAGGTTATGATGTGAGCCACTTTTTCCTGCCCATATTTTTTTGTCACCCAGTCGAGCACCAGACCACGGCCATCGTCATCAAAGTCGACGTCGATATCGGGGAGCGAGATTCGGTCGGGGTTCAGGAAACGCTCAAAAAGCAGGTCGTATTTGACAGGGTCTATTTTTGTGATCTCCAAACAGTATGCAACCAATGAACCTGCGGCAGAACCACGTCCGGGTCCCACCCACACGCCTAACTCATTTCGGGCTGCCCTGATGAAATCCTGCACGATAAGGAAGTAGCCGGGGAAACCCATTGTCTTCATGATGTGCAACTCGAATTTCATCAGGTCCTTGTGCTCTTGTGTCAGGGAGTCACCATATATTTTGTGGGCGCCATCGTAGGCCAACTTGGCCAGATAGTCGGCTTCCAACTTGATGCGATACAGTTTCTCGAATCCACCTAATTTCCTGATCTTCTTTTGTGCATCCTCCTCGCTCATCACGACGTTTCCATTCTCATCTTGCGTGAACTCGTCGAACAGGTCTTTTTCGGTGAATCTTTGACGATATTCTTCTTCCGTGCCAAACTCCTTCGGGATTTCATAGTTTGGCATGATGGGTGGATGGTCGATGGAGTAGATTTCCACTTGGTCGCAAATGTCGCAGGTGTTCGACAATGCTTCCGGCAAATCGGCAAAGACTTCGTTCATCTCCTCACGGGTCTTCATCCATTCCTGCTTGCTGTAAAGCATTCGTTTGGGGTCATCCAGGTCTTTTCCCGTACTCAGGCAGATGAGCCGGTCGTGTGCTTCCGCATTGTCTTCGTTGACGAAATGGACATCGTTAGTGCAGATGACTTTCACATTGAATTGTTTGGCATATTCCAAAAGTTTCGCATTGACGGTTTGCTGTAGTGCAAAAGTCTCGTGGTTTGCCCGTGGAACGGTGGCTTTATGGCGTTGGAGTTCCAGATAATAATCGTTTCCGAACAGCTGCTTGTACCACCTGATGGCTTCTTCGGCTTCATCGAAACGGTTGGCAAGAATTTTCTGAGGCACTTCGCCACCAATGCAGGCTGAGCAGCAGATGATGCCTTCATGATATTTCTGAATTTGCTCACGGTCGGTTCTGGGATGTCCATACTGCCCGATGGTCCAAGCGTTTGACACGATTTTGATCAGATTGTGATAACCGGTTTGGTTCTTGGCTAACAATATGAGATGATAAGCCTTACGGTCCAGGTCTTTGTCGCGGTCGGTCAGGCGTCGTGGAGCCACATAAACCTCGCATCCGAAAATGGGTTTGAAGGGTGCCAATCCTTCTTTTTCACGTTTGGAGTTCAACTTGCTGACAAGGTTGAAATACTCCTTGATGCCGAACATGTTTCCATGATCGGTTATGGCAAGTCCTCTCATGCCATTCGCAATGGCCTTATCGACTAATTTGCCGATGGCAGCTTGTCCGTCGAGAACGGAATATTGGGTGTGAACGTGTAAGTGTACAAAATCCTGCATACAAATTTCATTCTGAATTGAAAATTGCGTTAAAGATACGCATGTTTTATGAATTACGCAAAAAGATTTCGCGAAATTTGCAAGTTTGGGAAAATAGATATATTTTTGCGAACTCATATAACATGGTGTGATGGGCAGACTAAAGAGATTAAAAAAAATACGAATACATAGGGAAGGTACAGAAATATTGTGTGTCTTCGGTTTCATATTTCTTCTTTTGAACGCATTATGCTTTTGGCTGGTTGGTTTCTCTGTGCCTTTTTATGCGCTTTTGGTCGTTAGCATGTTTGTCTTTTCCATGATGCTCAACTTTTTCCGTTGTCCTATCCGCCTCTTTGGCCAGGATACCGAGAAGGTGGTTGTGGCACCAGCCGATGGGAAAATAGTTGTGATAGAAGAGGTCGATGAGAACGAGTTCTTTCATGATCGGCGGCTGATGATTTCGGTTTTCATGAGCATTACGAATGTCCATGCCAATTGGTATCCGGTGGATGGGGTCGTGACTCATGTGGAGCATCAGGACGGTAGGTTCATGAAAGCATATTTGCCTAAGGCAAGTACAGAGAATGAGCGGTCGATGATTGTCATTGACACTCCTGATGGACATACGGTGATGACCCGACAGATTGCGGGTGCCATTGCGCGTCGCATCGTGACATACGCCACAGCAGGTGAGGATTGTTACATTGATGAGCACATGGGTTTTATAAAGTATGGCTCTCGTGTCGATACTTATTTGCCTTTGGATAGTGAAGTCTGTGTCACGATGGGGCAGAAAACCGTAGGCAACCAAACAATCATAGCCCATCTTAAATAATTCCTTGAATGATGTCTAATCCGATTGTCAGGCAAATTCCTAATGCCATCACTTGCTGTAATTTGGTTTCGGGGTGTATTGCGGTAGTCATGGCGTTGCACAACAATTATGAATGGGCCATGGCTTGCATTCTGATAGGTGCATTGTTTGATTTCTTCGATGGGATGACAGCACGGTTGTTGGGCGTATCCGGTCCGATGGGTGTCGAGTTGGATTCCTTGGCTGATGACATTACATTTGGGCTGGCTCCTTCGATGATCATGTTTTCGATGATGCAAACGGCAAGCAGCGGCCTGTCGTGCCGGTTCATGACGGATGTTTTTCCTTATACAGCCTTCTTGGTGGCAGCGTTTTCCGCTCTTCGCTTGGGCAAGTTCAATATTGACACACGGCAGAAAACATCGTTCATAGGCTTGCCGACGCCTGCCAATGCGATTTTCTTAAGTTCGTTTGCGGCATGTTACCAGGATGTATCTATCCCAGTGTGGGTGTTGTTTGCGATTGTTGTGGTGTTTTCGCTATTGTTGGTCGCTGAGATACCTATGTTCTCACTCAAGTTGAAGAACATGACATGGCGTGACAATTCTACCAAGTATGTTTTTCTTATAGGGTGTGTTGTGCTTCTGTTGCTTTTGGGGTTTTTCCACATCTATGCTCTTATTGTGTGGTATATTCTCCTCTCGCTTGCTGCTGGTCGTTTCGCAAAGCGTTGATTGCTAACCGGACCGAAGTGCGGTAAACCTATCGTTTTTCGGCAAAAAACCGTTTTATCAGTTTCATACAGTCGTCGGCCAAGATTCCTGATGTGACTGTTGTTTTGGGATGTAAGGTGTCAGGTGCGAATGTCCGATACCCTTTTTTCGGATCTGATGCACCGAATACCAGTCTGCTCATCTGAGCCCATCCAATGGCTCCGGCACACATCACGCAAGGCTCTAATGTGACATAAATCGTGCAATCGTTCAGGTATTTCCCTCCGATGTGGTTTGCGGCAGCCGTTATGGCTTGCATTTCCGCATGGGCGGTCACATCGTTGAGCAGTTGGGTGAGGTTATGGGCACGTGCTATGATTCTGTTTTGACATACGATGACAGCTCCTACTGGAATCTCGTTCTTGGAATAGGCTGTTTCAGCTTCTCGCAAGGCTTGTTGCATGAAATGGGTGTCGTCAACCATTAACGTCGCATTTCATGTTCGTTGAACAAAGTGGGATAATCGTCTTCCAAATTGCGGTGGATGAAGGCAAGCAGGGTCTCGCGCATCCAACGTGAGCGGTTCGTTATCTTATACTTGTGTAGGTAGTTGTTGACGAATGTCAGTTCCTCTTCCGAAAACGACGTTACAAGTTGGACTGTCCTTTTTGTCTTTTTGTCTTTTTGCCCCATGTTTTTTCCTTTGGGTTGCAAAAGTAATCGAATTTGTGTATTTTTGCAACAATAATGAGAGAAATAGTTCTGTATGGCATTTCACAATGAGTTAGGTTTGCAGGGTGAGGCGTTTGCCGCGCAATATCTGGAGGATAGCGGATATACCATTCGCCATCGGAATTGGAAATCCTTTTCGGGGAAGGAAATAGATATTGTTGCCGAAAAAGACGAAACACTTGTATTCGTCGAGGTGAAAACCCGTAAATCCGCTTTGTATGGACAACCTCTTGAGGCCGTGAATAAAAGGAAGATGCAATACCTGATGGCTGCAGCCACTTCATACACTCGCTTGTTTCATTGGTTTCCCCACGTACGTTTCGACGTTATCTCGTTAATCGGTTCGCAACCACCTTTTCAGCTACATCACATAGAAAATGCCTTTGATCCACACATGCTATGAACCTTGCAATACCTTTACGTCACGAACAGGAAATCGACTCTACCAACGACTGTCTCAATCGGTTGTCACGCGTGTCGGACTTGCCTGAATTCTACACAATCTGGGCAGAATACCAATCAAAGGGGAAAGGACAGAAAGGAAACTCCTGGGAGTCGGAGCGTGACAAGAACCTCACCTTTAGTTTCCTGCTTCATCCGTTGTCGATACCTGCTTCAGAGCAATTTGTCATCTCTGAAATGATCTCATTGGCCATTCGCGATGCGTTGTCATCATATACGGCAGGGATAAGCATCAAGTGGCCGAACGATATCTATTGGAATGACCGGAAAATCTGTGGCATACTTATTGAAAATGAACTGTGTGGCACTCAAATCAGCAACTGTGTGGTAGGCGTAGGACTGAACGTGAACCAGGATTCGTTCCACTCCGATGCACCTAATCCTGTGTCGTTGAAACAGATTACGGGGAAGGATACCGACAGGGAAATGATTCTTCACCAAATCCTTGGTTCGTTCTATAATTTTTATGTTGTACGTCAGGGTGTCCATGATGCGTATTTGTCGGCCCTTTACCGTAGGAAAGGGTATCATCGCTATCGCGATGCGCAAGGATTGTTCGAGGCGGAACTTGTCGATGTGGAGCCGGATGGGCATCTTGTGTTGCAACCTCGAAACGGCTTGCCTCGTCGATTTGCCTTCAAGGAAGTCCAATTCATCTTGGATTGAGACACGAATAGCGTATTGGATGTCGAAAACTATGCAGATTTTTTTGCGATTTCATTTATTTCCAGTATATTTGACCAATTTTTAAAAACACATCAATAAAATGGAAGCAGTATTTAGTTACATCATCAGTCTTGGCGCCAGTGTCATGATGCCAATTCTTTTTACAATCATCGGCCTGTGCATTGGGCTGAAGTTCGGGAAATCTCTAAAATCGGGTCTGTACGTGGGTGTCGGTTTCGTGGGTTTGGGCATTGTCACCGCCCTGTTGACCAACAATTTCAATGGCCCTTTGAAAAACATTGCCGAGATTTATGACCTGCAACTTAACGTGTTCGATATGGGGTGGCCTGCAGCCGCTTCTGTGGCTTACAACACGGCGGTAGGTGCCTTGATTATCCCGATTTGCTTGGGCGTGAACTTCCTGATGCTTATTACCAAGACCACACGAACTGTCAACATCGACTTGTGGAACTATTGGCATTTCGCTTTCATCGGTGCAGTTGCTTACTTCGTTATGGGCGAGAGTCTGTTGTGGGGGTATTTTGCAGCCATCGTGTGCTACATCATCACGCTTGTCATGGCCGACCTTACAGCCGATAAGTTCCAAAAATATTACGACAACCTGGATGGTATCAGCATCCCGCAGCCTTTCTGTCAGAGTTTCACTCCGTTTGCTTTGGTCATCAACAAGTTGTTGGACTTGATACCAGGATTCAGCAAGCTCGACATTGATGCCGAAGGCTTGAAAAAGAAATTCGGTGTGCTGGGTGAGCCACTTGTGCTGGGTGTCATCGTTGGTTGCCTCATTGGCTGGTTGGCACAGAAGGATGTGAAAGGCATTCTGGCATTAGGCGTCACGATGGGTGCCGTAATGGAATTGATCCCTCGTATCACCAAGCTCTTCATCGATGGTTTGATGCCGATTTCAGAAAAGACGAAAACATTGGTCGAGAAGAAGTTCCATGGCAAAAAGGTGCACATTGGCATGAGTCCTGCTTTGGTTATCGGTCACCCCACCACATTGGTCGTATCGCTGTTGCTTATCCCTACAGTGTTGTTCCTCGCAGTGGTTTTGCCTGGCAATCAATTCCTGCCTTTGGCTTCATTGGCTGGCATGTTCTACCTCTTCCCATTGGTACTTCCCATCACAAAGGGTAATGTGGTCAAGACATTCATCATCGGTCTGGTAGCCCTTGTCTTTGGCTTGTATTTCGTTACCGATATGGCTCCTGATTTCACCCAGGCCGCCAACTCCGTTTATGCTGCCACTCAGGATGCAGCTGCCAAGATTCCTGAAGGATTCTCAGGTGGTGCACTCGATTTCGCCTCCTCGCTGTTGGGATGGGTCATCTACAAGCTCACTTGCTACATCAAGTACGTTGGCCCCGCAGTTCTGGTCATCATCACTTTGGGCATGGCTCTTTACAACCGTCGCAGAATCATCAAGTCGGAGCGTGCTGCTGCCGCAGAATTGGATAAATAAACAATATTGGATAACTTCTTAAAACAACACTAATCATGAAAAAAATTGTTATTGCATGTATGATGGGCTTCTTTGCTCTTGCAGCATCGGCCCAGATGAACTATCGTGTTCAAACAGCTTGTCATCCTTCCGATGTAAAGAACTACGACACCGATCGCTTGCGCGAAGCTTTCGTGATGGAGAAGGTGATGGCTCCAGACGAAATCAACATTACTTATACGCTTTACGATCGCCTTATCTACGGAGGCGTAATGCCAGTAAACAAGGAATTGAAACTGGAATGGTTCCGTGAGTTGGGTCCTGATGTGAAATTCTTCTTGCAACGTCGTGAATTGGGCGTAATCAACATCGCAGGAGATGGTATCGTGACCGTTGACGGACAACAGTACACACTGAAATACAAGGAAGCTCTTTACGTAGGTCTTGGTCATGAGAACGTGACATTCAAGAGTGTGGATCCTCAGAATCCTGCCAAGTTCTACATCAACTCGGCTCCTGCCCACAAGGAATTCATCACTCAGCTGATCACTACCGACAAGAATGCCGACAAGAAGAAGTACGCTCTCGCCAACAGCCTTCCTTTGGGTAAGATGGAGGACAGCAACGTACGCGTTGTCAATCAGCTTATCGTAGCCGATGTATTGGGTCGCGTGAAGGGTGGTGGTACCAACCAGCTCCAGATGGGTCTGACCGAGCTTTCGCCGGGTAGCGTATGGAACACCATGCCAGCTCATACCCACACACGCCGTATGGAGGCTTATTTCTACTTCAAGGTAAAGGAGGGCAATGCCATCTGCCACTTGATGGGCGAGCCTCAGGAAGAGCGTCTGGTGTGGCTTCACAACGAGCAGGCCATCACTTCTCCTGAATGGTCGATTCATGCAGCTGCTGGCACAAGCAACTACGTGTTTATCTGGGGTATGGCAGGCGAGAACCTGATGTACAACGATAAGGACGAAATCAAATACACAGAGATGCGATAACATTGGTATTGGGCTTGTTCGATAAACCGACATATTGGACAAGCCTTTGCTTTAAACCTCTATGATATCATGACAAAGAATCAGAAAATGACCAATGTACGGTGGATGATTTGCTCGTTGTTGTTCTTCGCAACCACCGTCAACTATCTCGACCGGCAAGTGCTTTCCCTCACTTGGAAGGACTTTATCTCACCAGATTTCCACTGGACAGACGCCGATTACGGCATCATCACGGGTTATTTCTCGCTTATTTATGCGTTCTGCAACCTTTTCGCTGGCAAGTTCATCGATTGGATGGGCACGAAAAAAGGTTATCTGTGGGCCATCTTCATTTGGTCGTTGGCAGCATGCCTCCATGCTGCTTGCGGTTGGGCAACGGTTCAGTGTGTTGATGGCATCGACAGCGTGGCTGCACTCCACACTCTTGAGGCTGGAAGTGCGGTGGCACTCTCGGTGGCTTCGGTTTCCGTGTGGTTGTTCTTCGGTTGCCGTTGCCTGCTTGCTCTCGGTGAGGCAGGTAACTTCCCTGCTGCCGTCAAGGTGACAGCTGAATACTTTCCGCCCAAGGGTCGTGCGTATGCCACTTCTATTTTCAACTCCGGCTCATCGGTGGGTGCTCTCATCGCTCCTGCCACCATCCCTCTCATCGCTGAATATTACAACTGGGAAACGGCTTTCATCGTTATCGGTGCGCTCGGATTCCTATGGATGGGTTTCTGGCAGTTCCTTTACAAAAAACCTCACGAGAATCCACGTGTCAACGCAGCAGAACTAGCCTATATCGAGGAAGATGCAGAAAAGAGCGCTCTGGCTCCGGCAGCAGAGGCACCCAAAGAGAAGGGTATCAGCTACCTGAAAGCTTTCTCGTTGCGACAGACTTGGTCGCTGGTGCTCGGACGTGTCCTCACCGATGGTGTGTGGTGGTTCTTCCTTTTCTGGACTCCTGCCTACTTCTCCGACCAGTTTGGCTACAAGACTTCCTCGGGCATGGGTATGGCACTCATCATTACACTCTACGCGATTGTGACATTTGTTTCCATCTACCTTTGCAAATTGCCTACCTATATGGTTGAGAAACGCGGCATGAATGCTTATGAGGGCCGTATGCTCTCCATGTTCTTCTTCGCTTGCCTGCCGCTGTTGGCATTCGGTGCTCAGCCTCTCGGTGTTTACAGTGCGTGGTGGCCAGCCATACTTATCGGATTGGCTTGTGCCGGACATCAGGCTTGGAGCGCGAACATTTATTCTTGTGTGAGCGACATGTTCCCGAAGAGTTGCATAGGTACGTTGACTGGCATTGCCCAGTGTGCGGCGGGTCTTGGCAGTTACTGTGTGAACATTTTTGCAGGCAAGCTCTTCACATACGCCGATGGCATGGGTGAGGCGTTCACATTCCTTGGCTATTCTGGTAAGCCTGCCGGCTACATGATGGTGTTCTGCTATTGTGCCATTGCCTACCTGCTGGGTTGGTTGTGCATGAAGTCGCTTGTGCCAAAATTCAAGTTTGTGAAACTCTGATAAGGACTTTTGGGGGATGTTCCGATTTTTTGGAGCATCCCTTTTTGTATGCTGACGGATGAGGTTCTCAGAAAATCCCCTCATCGGCTGAAACATCAAATCAAAAAATCAGAAAAGGAAATGAAACAATCAGTATTGATTTTAGTGCTTGCACTTGGTATGTTTTCGTGTAGTCAGAGTACGATCGACCCGATTCTCCAACAGCGTTGTCAGGCTATTTGCGACAGTTGCGTGGCTGTGGGACTGCAAACGGGTATGCAGTTTTGTGTCTATCGCGATGGCAATTGCATTGTGGATGTATGTTCGGGGCATCTCTCACGCGAGGAAGGTGCGTCCGAAGTTGCTCCATCATCGTTGTTTGCCATTTTTTCCACCGAGAAGCCCTTTCTCTCCACTGCCGTACACCGGGCTGTGGCACAAGGGCTGATGGATTACGACAAACCTCTTAACACGTGGTGGCCCGAATTTACAGGAGGTGGAAAGGATAGTCTGACTCTTCGCATGACCCTTGCTTACCGTAGTGGTATGCCAGTGGTGTTCGACAAGGACATTTTCCAAAACGTAGAGCAGAAAACCGATTGGAACAAGGTGGTGCGATGGGCAGCCGCAGCCGACACCATCGAGAAGCCTTGTGGCAAGCAACGCTACATGTCGCTGAGTTACGGATGGATGCTGGGACATCCGTTGGAAGTGGCTTATGGCAAACCGTTGAAAGTAGCGTTAGACGAACTTGTGTTGCAGCCGGCAGGCATTTCCGATGAGTTTTATTTTGCTGTACCCGATAGCGAGTTGTCGAGAGTTGCCACCACTTACGGTCAATCCATTGAGTCGATGAACAACGACACCCTTCGTCGTGCTTGTATGCCGAGTGCGTGGGGCGTGGCATCCGCACGTTCCATAGCACGGTTCTACAACCGCCTGTGTGGCTATGATGGTGAAGAACCGCTTATCTCATCGAAAATGCTTGATGAGGCTCTTGTGTTGTGCCGTGCTGATGACGATCCGCTTCCTACTGACATGGAGAGCCGTCACCACATGGTGTTTGGCATGGGCTATGGCTTGTGGGGACATGTCGATGACCTCTCCAGCGTGTTCGGTCACGGTGGTGCCGGTGGATCGGGAGCCGGTCTGGTGAACCGGGAAACAAGAACTACTATCGGCATCACATGTAACGATGCCTCAGGCTCAAACCAAGCCCGTTATCTGCTGTTGAAGGCTGTTGGGTTCGATTGGCGTAATGCCGATAATCCAGAGGCACCGCTCTAATGTAGAAGATGAACGGATATGAATAGAAGGAATTTCATTAAGGCAAGTGCAGGCATGGCAGCCATGGCTTCATTGCCTACAGTTGCCCTAACAAAAGTGATGGACGAAAGGGGGGCTGTGTTTCAGAATTCTGGTGTGAAGCGCAGAGCCGAACCGTATGGAGCCTTACAGATTCAGAACATCGAGATAAAGGCGGGAGCTACTCAGCCGTTCGAAGCCTTGCATGTGTCGGACACGCATGTCACCAGCGTCGATGCACGCAACGACGAGAGGAAGATAGCATTGGCATCAAAGCGTTATGCAGCGTTCCCCAATGCCAATTATTATTGGTATGAGTCCATGCGTTATGCCCGCGACAACAAGCTTTTGATGCTTCATTCGGGCGATTTTGCCGACTTCGTTTCGGAGGCTATCCTCGATGTGGCTGCTTCTTCGTTCAAGGGACTGGACTGTCTGGTGTCGGCAGGCAACCATGAGTATAGCCAATATGTGGGTGAGTCGAAAGAGGACGAGGCTTATAAGGCTCAGTCGTATGCCAAGGTGCAGGAGGCTTATCCCAATGATCTGAAAGTCTGCTCGCGGATTGTGAATGGTGTGAATCTGGTGGCTTTCGATGACATCTATTACTATGTCACCCCGGAGGTGTCTGTTGCAGTAAGGCAAGAGTTTGCCAAGGGCTATCCTGTTGTGTTGCTGTGTCATGTGCCGTTCTACACACCAGCATTGTGCCAACATATCCTCCACGATAATGGAGGTGTGGCGGGTTACGTCATGGGCGCGCCGCTCAACATCACATCGACCTACAAACACGACACGACCCTTCCCCCCGAGTTGCAGTGGAAAAATCGTTCGGTGCAACAATTCACCGATGCCACCACTTCCGAGTTCGTGGAGTGGCTACGTCGTGAACCGTTGCTCAAAGGCATCCTTTGCGGTCACTGCCACCTTTTCTGGCAGGAGCGTTTCTCCGACACTGCCATGCAGTATGTTGTAGGAGCCGGATATAGTGGACAGGCCTATCGGGTGCGGTTTGTGTAAAAACCAATCAGGACTTTCCGTGACTTTCACCCTCGGTCGAGTGCTTTTTGCATTCATCGAGGGTATTTTGTCTTTACTGACTCGATGGCATGGCTGTGTTGGGTTGTAGGAACTCACGTGCTTTCTGTAATGCCACATCGATGTGTGGACAGATGTGGTCGGCCTGCATGAGATTGTAGAACCCGGCTTTTTCGAGTTGGCTGTGTACTTTGGGTTGTACTCCAGAGAGGATGACGTGTATGCCTTGCTCATGGTTCATCCGAATGAGTGTCTGTAGGTTGTGGATGCCGGTAGAATCGATGAAGGGAACCTTGCGCATGCGGATGATGCGAACACGGGGATGTTGGTGACCGATGTTGGTCATGAGGTCATCGAACTTGTTGGCGATGCCAAAGAAATAGGGCCCATTGATTTCATATACGGCACAATCTTTAGGTATGCTGATTCGCTCGTCGTTGCTTTGTGCAAGGTCGTTCTCATCGCTTGGGTTGATTTCGTTCTTGATGACGCTGATCTCGGTTGTTTCCATAATCCGCTTCATGAACAGGGCACAAGCAAGAACCAACCCAATCTCGATGGCAATTGTGAGGTCGAAAATTACTGTAAGGAACAAGGTTACGAGCAATACCACCACATCGCTTTTGGGATTGGTGAGCAAGCCTTTCACAGCACGCCATCCACTCATATTGTAGCTGACAACGATGAGTACGGCTGCCAATGATGCCATCGGAATGAACTCGGCGTATGGCATGAGCAATAGCAATATGAGCAACAGGACAATGGCATGGATGATGCCTGCTATGGGGGTGCGGCCACCATTGTTGATGTTGGTCATGGTGCGTGCTATGGCTCCTGTGGCTGGTATGCCTCCGAAAAGAGGAGTGAGCATGTTGGCAATGCCTTGTGCTATGAGTTCCATATTGGAGTCGTGTCGGTCGCTGGTGACACCATCGGCCACTGTGGCAGAGAGCAAACTTTCGATGGCTCCGAGAATGGCTATGGTGAACGCTATGGGCATCAGTGTTTGTATCATGCCGAAGCTGATGTCGGGCACCTGCATGGCTGGCAGTTGCGTTTGGATGTGAAAGCGGTCGCCGATGGTGTCGATACCTCCTATTCCGGCATATTGCTTGAGCAACCATGTGGCAGCGGTTCCCAATAGGATGCCATAGAGTGATCCTGGTATTTTGTTGAGTGCCGGAAGTTTCCTGAGTATCCGTGGAAGGAAGATGATGACAAGCAGGCTGAAAGCCGCTATGAGGAAATTCCACAGTTGAAAGGAACTTATATGCTGCAAATAGCACATCCACTTGCCAATGAAGTCGCCTGGTGTGTGGAGAGGAACTTGCAACATCTTCCCGTCTGCGCCGATGGCAGTTTCTTTCAGTCCCAGCATATCGCCTATCTGGGTAGTGAAGATGGTGAGAGCGATACCTGCAGTGAAACCAATGACGATGGGGTAGGGTATGAATTTGATGATGGTGCCAAGCCTGAATAGTCCCAAGGCGAAAAGGATGATGCCAGCGAGGATAGTGGCGATGAGAAGCCCCTGCAACCCATATTCAGGATCGTTGACAATGCCATAGATGATGACGATGAATGCGCCTGTAGGACCTCCAATCTGCACTTTGGTTCCGCCAAGCAGCGAGATGACGAACCCTGCTACAATGGCGGTGATGATTCCTTTCTCAGGCGTGACTCCGCTGGCTATGCCGAAGGCAATGGCGAGAGGTAGGGCGACGATGCCTACAATGATGCCTGCCATAAGGTCATGCATGAAGAGCTCTTTGTTATAGCCCTTCATGCAGCCCATAATTTTGGGTTGTAATGATGGTAATTTCATAAGTCAGTTTTTGTGTTGTTTTGGAAATGGCTGCAAAGTTACTGCTTTCTCATGGAAAACGCATCGATGTGTCAGAAAAAGCTGATAGCTTTGTGTATTTCCTGTTAAGAAATGTCGAATGCAAAGAAATGCGCTTGGGGAGCACCCCATGTGGCATCGACAATAATGCGCACACTTGTTACCTTCGTGTCGGCAAACGAGAACTTCACCAATCATAGGTAGTTGTCAGCGCATTCCTATACATGGTGAGAACTGTGAATGATAGTGAATGAATGTGGAAATCTGATACGAAACAGGAGGTATGTGCTACCTACAAGTAAGACATACTTCCTGTTGAATATGGCTACATGATATGCAGCGTTGGCTTATGCTTTTTCCTTAGATGAAGATGTAGCGTAGGATGAACAATATGCCGAGCACCCACATGGTCGGGGTGATTTCCTTTGACTTGCCTGACAACGCAAATAATACAACATAAGAAATGCATCCAATCAGAATTCCGTCGGATATGGAATATGCGCAAGGCATAAACAATACGGTGAGGAAAGCCGGGATGCTATTACGGTAGTCGAGCCAGTTGATTTTAGTAAGCGGTTGCATCATCATCATACCAACAATAATCAATGCCGGAGCTGTGGCTGCACTTGGAATGGCAAGGAAAACAGGTGAGAAGAACAAAGCAATGATGAAGCAAATTGCGATGCTGAAAGCTGTGAGACCAGTACGGCCGCCAGAGCCAACGCCTGTAGAACTTTCAACGTAGGTTGTGGTGGTGGAGGTGCCGAGGCATGCACCGCAAACAGTACCTATTGCATCGGCCATGAACACCTTGTCGATTCCATCGACGTTACCCTTCTCGTCAACGAAACCTGCTTTCTCAGATACGGCAATGACGGTGCCCATTGTGTCGAACATGTCGATGAAGAGGA
>DCGR01000015.1 GCA_002315285.1 Bacteroides sp. UBA1773
TCAGCTTACAGCAACCCTGCTGTGGTGCACACCAACCGATACCGTGTGTAAGTCCAGAGATGTCCTTGATTTCCTTAGCCTGAATCCACTTGCCTTCTTCGGGTATCGGAGCCGGTCCGTGGTTGGGACCCTTGGCTACACAACACATGTTTTCTACTTCGTGTGAATAAACCATATTACTTCAACATTAAAAAAAAAATTAAACACTAGAATTCGGCGCGAAATTACTTGTTTTTTATTTCTTTTCCAATAACTTTGCGCGAAATTTTAGGTTTCTCATGAAAATTACGACCAGCGACAATGCGTTAAGGACGGCAGCCGAGGAGGGCATGGATGCCTTCCTGCAGGTGTTCATCGACAAGTATAAGGAAGTGACGGGTGGTGTCGTGAATGCTGACACCATGGCGTTGCTCAATGGCTGGCAGCTGACACTGCTGGGCTACGACATGCTACGCGAGGAAATAAACGAGGGTGGCTTCGTGCAGCTGATACAAAACGGGTATGGCCCCTTTTTCTTCCGCAATCCGTTTGCGAAGGCTGTGAGGCTGATGGGGTGCAAGGAACTGGCCGACATCGTGTATGATGCAGCCCGCATCTACGCTGACCACCAAGCCGACCTGGAACGTGAGCGTACGGACGAGGAGTTCATGGCCATGTACGAACAGTATGAGGCTTTCGACTGCCTGGAGGAGACTTTCATGGAGCATGAGGAGGAGATGACCGCCACACTGGCCCAATACGTGGATGAGCACATCGACGACTTCATCGCGATAGAAGGATAAGTGGCCGCTGCCCTTCATTCCACGATGCTCGCCGCCACGACGCTGCTCACCAAGGAGCGCAGGCGCACCACGCTGTGGCCCTCTTCCGGATGGACGGAGTTGATGAGCAGGATGACGCTTGTGTCGGTGTCGGCATCGACCACCACGTTGGTGCCGGTGAATCCTGTGTGACAGATCACCCCATCGGCATCGAACAGGTCGCCCTTGTTGCTTGAATAGTCGCTGTAGCTATCCCACCCGAGGGTCCTGCCGAGGTGGGCCACACTGCGGGGCACGCGATGCAAGGCCCTGACACCTGCGGGCGACAGGATGCGACGGCCACGCCATTCGCCTCCGTTCTGCAAGGCAGCACAAAACAAGGCGACATCGTCGGCACGGGTGAACAGTCCGGCATTGCCACTCACGCCTCCATTCATGATGCGTGCCAATGGGTCGTGGACTTGTGCCTGCAGCACGGAGTCATCGGCCTCCCTTGTGGTTGGTGCCACAATGGAGCGCCAGTCGGCACCCGACGGCATACGGCGTGCCCAGTGTGCCTCGCTGGTGTTCTGCCATTTGCCGTTTGCGTCGGGGGCACAGGGGAGGTAGTCGGTATAGTCCATGCCGAGCACGTCGAAGATGTGTTGGCGGGCAAAGTCGCGCAGCGACTGGTGGGTGATTGTCTCGATGATGTGTTGGAGGGTGATGAAGTTGAGGCAGCTGTAGCGGAAAGCGGTCTTGGGTCGGGAATCGCGCCTGACGTGGCAGATGTAATCCATCAGTCCCTGTGGCGATGGTGCGCCATAGCGTCGGCTCAGCTCCTCGGTGGGTGCGTATGCCGGCAATCCCGACGAATGGGTGAGCAGGTCGTCGACACGGATGGCCTGCGACTCCTTGCCGTCATTGCTTTTCCAGTCCTCAAAGTCGGGGATGTAACGGCTCACGGCATCGGACAGGCGCAACTGTCCGCGTTCCACAAGTATCATGGCGCACGTGGCCGTGGCGATGACCTTGCTACACGAAGCCATGTCGAACACCGTCCCTGTAGTCATGGGTTCCAGGGTAGGATAGACTTGCCTGTGGCCGTAGGCTTTGAGGTAGGCCATCTTCCCGTGGCGCACCACAGCCAGCACGGCTCCGGGTATGTCGCCATTGGCAATGGCATTGCCGATGGCCTCATCGGCATAACGCAACTGCCGTGAGCTCATGCCCACCTTTTCGGGTTTGACACGTTGGAGAGGCTGGGCCGCAAGAAACAAGGGCAGCAGCGAGAGCAACAAGAGAGTGAACTGTTTCATAGGCGTTATGGTTGTGGATCATCCGTTTGACGTATTCAGCGCGCAATGAGGCAAACACCGGTCAGCGACACGACTGGATGGCCTGCTTCACGCTGCCATGCTTGAGCAACAGCGCTTGTGCCTCGTCGTAGGGCAGTCCGAGCTCATCCACGATCATGCGTGTGCCTCGGTCTATGAGTTTCTGGTTCGACAGCTGCATGTTCACCATCCTATTCCCCTTCACCCGCCCCAATCTGATCATCACGGAGGTGGAAATCATGTTGAGAATCATTTTCTGACCCGTCCCGCTCTTCATGCGCGAACTGCCTGTGACATACTCCGGGCCCACAATCATTTCTATCGGGAAATCGGCTTCGGCAGCCATGGGCGAATCAGGATTGCTGGTGATGCAACCCGTGAGCACCCCATGCGCGCGGGCATCGTGCAAGGCCCCAACCACGTAAGGCGTAGTGCCGGATGCGGCAATGCCGATAACCGTGTCGCGATCGGTTATGCCATATTCCTCCAGTTCCTCCCAACCGCGGCGATTGTCATCCTCGGCATGTTCCACAGGGTTGCGCAGCGCCCTGTCTCCTCCGGCTATGAGGCCGATGACCCAGGTAGGGGGCATCCCGAAGGTGGGTGGAATCTCACTGGCATCGAGTACGCCAAGCCGTCCGCTGGTGCCGGCACCGAGATAGAATATCCGTCCCCCCTCTTGCATACGAGGCACTATCTGACCCACCAATTTCTCTATTTGGGGAATGGCCCGCTCCACGGCCAGCGCCACTTTCTGGTCCTCGGTGTTGATGTCGTGCAGGATTTCCGCCACTGTCTTGTCTTGCAGATTGTCGTAGAGCGACGGTTGTTCGGTGATTTTTGTAAACATGCTGTTTCGTTTGGGTGTTTGTTGAATGTCCGGATGCCTTGGCAATGACGGGGAAACAACCCGGTTGTCAGCTTACCATTACCTGACCGGATTCCGTCATGACCAAAATCCATGCAAATATAGTGTTTTTCGGCGAGTGGATTGTTTTTTCATCCTTTATATTTGGGCATTTAAGCGAAAAACCGTAATTTTACGAACCAAATCACACCATTATCAACAACCAACAACGATTTCAATCATGAATGACGAGGTACGAACCATTTTGACCCACCAACGGGGTATTACATTCCATACGTTGCAGACACTTCATGTCATAACGAATCACAATTCCTGACCTAACCACCAATACCCATGGGAGCAATTACAGTGTTGCTGACGGTAGTCGGTTATTTCGCGATCCTTTTTGGCGTGGCATGGTGGGCAGGACGAGGTTCCGACAATGCCGGCTTTTTCATCGGCAGCCGTCAGTCGGCTTGGTATATGGTGGCTTTTGCCATGATAGGCAGCATGATGAGTGGAGTGACCTTCGTGTCGGTTCCCGGCATGGTGGAAGGGAGTGGCTACGGCTATCTGCAAATGATATTGGGGTTCATCGTGGGACAACTGCTGGTAGCCTACGTGCTGGTGCCGTTATTCTATCGCATGAACCTGACATCCATCTATGAATAGATTGCCACCAACGGACTCGACCAGGACATGATGCAACGCAACCTGAGCTGCCGCAACTCGCGCGAGTCGCAGAAAAACATGCTGACGAGCGGTTTCATGCAACTGCCTGTGATAGCCCTGTTCCTGTTCTTAGGGACCTTATTATATATGTATGCCCACGAACGCGGCATCTCTGCCAGCAAGGATGAGCTGTTTCCGATAGTGGCCACACAAGGGGGGTTGCCTGTGATGCTGGGTGTGGTGTTTGTCATAGGACTCGTGTCTGCCGCCTACAATGCAGCAGGTTCGGCACTCACGGCACTCACCACCTCATTCACGCTCGACATCCTGCGGGTAAAACACCTGTCGGAGGCTGCATTGCGAGGGATACGCAAACGCGTGCACATGCTGCTGACTGTGGTCATGGGACTGGTCATCATGGCCTTCCACATGCTCAACAACACCAGTGTGATCGATGCCGTGTATGTGCTGGCCAGCTACACCTACGGGCCCATTTTGGGCATGTTTGCCTTTGGCATCCTTACCCGTCGCGCCGTGCGCGACCGTTGGTTGCCAGTGGTCGTGGTTCTGTCGCCTTTGTGTTGCCATATACTCGCCTCCCACTCCGAGGCTTGGCTCTGGGGGTATAGATTCAGCTACGAACTGCTTATCATGAATGCACTCCTGACATGTGTGGGCATGTGGAGCATTTCGAAATCCGACCGGCAGGAAAACAAACTAACATCAAATTCATAAACCATCAAAACAGAATGAAAAAAATCCTCATCATCACAATGCTGTCGGGCCTGATGCTGCAGGCCAGTGCCTACACCGAGCGTAACATCCTGCAGCACAAGGCTACCGAGGCCCAGCTGAAGCAACTGCTCATTGCCCGACAACAGTGGGTGTCGTATCCCCAATACACCGACCGTGAGGGGTGGAACAAGATGTTTGGCGACTGGAAAGCCGGTTTCATCCTTCAGGGCGAAGCCGCACTGAGCCACCAATGGATTACCGTCAACGCCACCGACTTCCTGGAATTTGAGCGCACGGGCAACCGCACCGTCATGCAGGAACCATATTTCGAGAATCGAAAGGCGTTCACGAATCTGCTCATGGCCGAGTTGGCCGAGGGCAAGGGACGTTTCATCGACCAGCTCATCAATGGCGTGTTCTACTACTGCGAGATGACATCCTGGGCACTCTCCGCCCACACGGTGGTGCAATCGTCGCGACGCTCGTTGCCCACTTTGGGTGAGGACGTCTTCGACCTGTATGCCGGCGACATGGGTACGTTGCTTGCCTGGACCTACTATTTCTTCCGCGACCCGTTCGACAAGGTGGATCCCGAAATTTCCCGTCGCCTCCGCCATGAGTTGCAACATCGCCTGCTCGACGCCTATTTGAATCACAGTTTCGGATGGATGGCGGAGAACTTCGTTGTGGGGCAATCGTCGGTGAACAACTGGAACCCTTGGTGCAACTTCAATGCACTGGCTTGCTTCATGCTCCTCGAAAACGACATGGACGTGTTGGCGAAAGGGGTGTATAAGACCATGGTGTCGGTCGATAAGTTCATCAACTACAGTCAGGTGGATGGTGCTTGCGAGGAAGGCCCTCACTACTGGACGGCTGCGGGTGGCATGATGTACGACTACCTGCAACTGCTTTGCAAGGCAACCGGCGGAAAACTTTCCGTGTTCACCGACAGTCAGGTCAAGAACATGGGCGAGTACATTGCCCACTCGTATGTCGATAACAACTGGGTGGTAAACTTTGCCGACAACCAGGCACGGGGTGGGGTGGATCCCGCCTTGGTCTATCGCTTTGGCAAGGCGGTAGATAGCCCGCTCATGATGGGATATGCCAAACACCTGTCTCAAGTCATTCCGCAAGGGCTTCCTGCCAGCTCTTACATCACCCGCGATTTCGAATCGCTCGAACATCGTGCCGATTTCCTCGCCTGCAGCCTGCAACGGCAGATTCATCCCTGTGTGTGGTACCCGCTCACCCAGTTCTGCTACATCCGCGATGCACAGCGTGGCGTGATGCTGGCTGCCAAGGGTGGCTACAATGCCGAGAGCCACAACCACAACGATGTGGGCTCGTTCATCTTCTACAAGCAAAACACGCCTGTGCTGATTGATGCGGGTCTGGTGACCTATACCCGCCAGACGTTCAGTTCCGAACGCTACACCATCTGGGCCATGCAATCCGACTATCACAACCTGCCACGCATCAATGGCGTGTCGCAACACGAAGGACGCGAGTACCGTGCTTCGGATGCCCGATGCAACGGCCGCAACACCTTCTCGGTAGATATTGCCGGAGCCTATCCCACCGAAGCCGACGTGAAGTCGTGGGTGCGCTCCTACAACCTCAACAAGGGTGTGCTGCGCATCACCGACAAGTTTGCGCTGGGCAGTGCCAAGGCAGCCAACCAGGTGAATTTCCTCACTTGGGGCGAGGTAGATGCGTCGGTGCCAGGCAAGCTGCTGCTGCGAGTGGCCGACACCGAGGCAGTCCTGCAATATGACGACAGCCAGTTTGAGGTGCGGCTCGAACCGTTACAGATAGACGACCCCACCATGACCAAAATATGGGGCAACAAACTGTGCCGCATATCGCTGGTGGCAAAGAAGCAGGCTATCCAAGGCTCCTACAAGTTTTTGATTTCATAATTCCCTCTAATTTTCACACCAATGAAAAAGCTGATTCTATTTGCGATGCTGTCGGGCCTGGTGCTGCAGGCCAGTGCCTACACCGAGCGTAACATCCTGCAACACAAAGCCACCGAGGCACAACTCAAGGAAATGTTGATAACCAACCAGAAGTGGGTGCCCTACCCTACCTACGCCGACCGTACAGCATGGGACAAGCTCACGGGCGACTGGAAAGCCCAATACATCGAGAAAGGCGAGAAGCGCCTGGATTATGCGTGGGTCACGGTCAAGGCTACCGACTACATCGAGTTCGAGCGTTCGGGCAATCGCGTCATCATGCAAGACCCTTATTTTGCCAATCGTGCAGCACTTTCCGAATTGTTCATGGCCGAACTGGCCGAAGGCAAGGGACGTTTTCTCGACCAGATCATCAACGGAGTGTTCTACTTCTGCGAAATGACATCGTGGGCTCTCTCTGCCCACACGGTACAGGTGCAAAAAGACGGACGCGCCTTGCCCGACCTGGGTGTCGATGTGTTCGACATCTTTGCCGGCGACATGGGATCACTCCTTTCATGGATCTACTACTACCTGCACGACTCCTTCGACAAGGTCGATCCGGAAATCTCGCGTCGCCTACGTCATGAAATACAACACCGCATCATCGATGCCTTCATGAAGGGCGGCTTTGGCTGGATGGCCGAGAACTTTGTGGAAGGCAAGGGCACTATCAACAACTGGAATCCCTGGAGCAACTGCAACGCATTGCTCTGCTTTGCCCTGATGGAAAACGACCCCGATGCATTGGCCAAGGAGGTCTATAAGTCGATGGTATCCATCGACAAGTTCATCAACTACAGCAATGTGGATGGTGCCTGCGAGGAAGGGCCACACTATTGGGATGCTGCAGGCGGCAAGATGTACGATTATCTGCAGGTGCTCTATTACCTCACAGGTGGCAAGCTCAACGTGTTTGATGACACCCAGGTGAAGAACATGGGCGACTACATGGCCCACTCGTATGCGGGCAATGGCTGGGTGGTAAACTTTGCCGACTGCCCGGCACGCGACAGCGGACTTCCCTCACACATTTTCCGCTATGGCAAGGCCATCAACAGTCCCGTACTGATGAGCCATGCAAAGTATTTGGACCAAGTGAAAGGCGACATCCTGCCTGCCGGTTGCGACATCCTACGCAACATAGAAACACTCGCCACACGCGAGGAATTCTCGCAATATAGCCTCGAACGCACCACCACTCCTTTCACCTGGTATCCGCAGACGGAGTTCTGCTACATCCGCGACAAGGCCAAGGGCGTGATGCTGGCAGCCAAGGGTGGCCACAATGCCGAAAGCCACAACCACAACGATGTGGGCTCGTTCATCCTCTACAAGAACAATGAACCCATCTTTATCGATGCAGGCGTGGGCACTTACACCCGCCAGACCTTCGGACCGGAACGTTACACCATCTGGACCATGCAGACCAACTATCACAACCTGCCTCTCATCAATGGCGTGGCACAGAAAAACGGTCGTGAGTTCCATGCTGCCAATGCGCAGCTCAAGGGCGGCAAGACCTTCTCGCTCGACATCGCCGGGGCTTATCCTGCCGAAGCCGACGTGAAGTCGTGGGTGCGCTCCTACAACCTCAACAAAGGTGTGCTGCGCATCACCGACAAGTTTGCGTTGGGCAGTGCCAAGGCTGCCAACCAAGTGAACTTCCTCACTTGGGGCAAGGCAGATGCGTCGGTGGCTGGGGTTGTGACAGTGACAGTAAAGAATGAAAACATGTCGCTCAGCTACGACAAGAACCTGTTCGACTGTTCTGTCGATGAGGTCACTTTCGACGACCCTGTCCTGACTCGCGTGTGGGGCAATGTGGTGTGCCGTGTGTCGCTCACTGCCAAGAAGTCACAAACCGCTGGCACCTATTCGTTCGTAATCAAGTAACACGACTGTCGATTAGCGACAAATGCCATTCCACGATGAGAAGCAAATCGTGGAATGGCAAATTTGTTTTTATGTTGCTTCGATTTCTTGGACGGGATGGACTATTTGGTGCCGTCGTCGGAACGGAAACGGTTGGTGAAGAGGAGTGGGTTGACATCTAGCTGCCTGAGGACATTTGCCCAGCCTGTGGCCTTGGAGAAGGTGGAGGCACTGTAGATGTCGAAAGCCTCGCTGCCAGTCTTTGGGTCGCCTTCAAGCATAATCTTCCATATACCATCCTTGAAACTGGCTCCTGTGATAGTGGTGGAAGCCACTTCGTATGGGTCTTTGCCAGACGACTGTGTCATTTTGATATAGACCATATCATTGAGGGCTTTCTGGTACTCGTTGTTGAGTTGTTTGAGTTCGGCATCGTCAGTAAGCGTTGCTATCTCTGTCAGCAGGCTTGAGAGGCATATTGTGCGTGCCGGATTGTCGATTAGTATTTTGGTGACTTCCTCAAGAGCTTCATCATCGGTGAGGCTGACATGGAATTCATGGAGATACTTGGCATCGACACTATATTGTTTATCGTCATTGCGTTTTATGTCGGGTTTGAAACCATATTTCTTGATGGTTTTGTATTCCTCTTCATCGAGAGTTATTTCGTTTTTCGTAGGGGTATAACAGGTGCTGAAAGCGCTGCAAATCTTGAGTTTCAAGGCGTCGGACTGGTATTTCTGCTCTATGAGTTTGGAGGCCTTGGTTAGTACCGTTGTCATGCTGCTCAGCTTCGACAGGTCATAGAATCCCATGTCGGTTAAGTCTGCGTCAACATAGGGCACAGTTTTGTCGATGAAGTTTTTCATTGCTGAATTGATGTTTGACGCATTGGCTTTCATCTCAGGAAGCAAGTACTCGTGATAGCCTCCATATGAGTATTCTATGGAAGCTGTGAGGTAATCAACCGTACTGGCATATTCATAGACGTTTTCCCACTGACCCATCAGACAGCAGTCCATGAGGAGATAGTCGAGGCGGTGGTTAGGGAGGTTTGATCCGTTGATGGCTTTTGTGACACTTACAGAGGTGAGAGATGAACCTGTGTTGTCATCCCCCAGTACACTTCTCGTTTGCTCGGCCTTTCCATCATCTCTTATACTCCAGCCTCCACCGTGGTCACCTATGATGAGCATATATTTCTCAGCAGGATGCAGTGATATACACCAGTTGATGAACGAGGTGAGTGATTCGGCTGTACCCATATCGTAGGATGGATTGGTGGAGAGCATCTGGATATCGCTGATATTATCGAGGACGTTTATGATATCATATCCGTGCTTGATGGTAGGGAATTTGCCCACCTTGGCCTTTTGCTTGTCGAGATCGAAACGTATCACACCCTTGTATTTGCCGAATACGGTGCTGTCCTGAAAACACTTGGAGAGCTTGTACTGGAAGAGCATCTTGACGTCGTCACTGCTTCCGTGGTTCATGTCGGCTGCAATGTCGTTGACCTGATCGCTGTCAAGGTTTTTTCCGCCGACTGAATAATACATAATGCAAAGCTTTGCCTTTGTTGATGACGGTTGGTCTGAGCTGTTGTCGTCATCGCTACACGACTGGAAACTGATGGCCAAAAGCAGTGCCATCGCAGTAAAAATGAACTTGTTCATGATTGATTTGCTATTAATATTAATTACGCAACACTATTATAAATTTAATGTTTTAAGTACCTGAGCAACAAAAAG
>DCGR01000039.1:0-10035 GCA_002315285.1 Bacteroides sp. UBA1773
AGCAAAATTACTAATAATCAATGAAATACACAATTTTTACGAGTTAAAAATACACGATAAATAGTTAAAAATTAACAACATAAACGCCATATCTCAGACCATGTAAAAGTAGATGATTTTGTTTCAAAAACTGTTACATCAAATTGAACAACCTACCCCAGATATGAAAGGTTCCATTAGTGATGGCTTTGGAGAAGAATCATGCCTGAAAGATTTCCCTGCCCGTGACAAGAAGACAATCCTTCATGTCCGTCGCCGTCGCTGGACAATGCCTGACGGAACAACAAAGTCCGTGGATTTAGGCAAGAAGATCCAACTGAGACACCCTGGCACGCGATATTCGAAAGATTTCGCTCTTTTTCTAAAGAAGGCGGATGGACAATGAGGTTGTCACTGCACGTTCCATAGGTTACACCTACTATGATAAACAGCTCAACGTTTGCAAAGAGATACAAGGACACATTGAGTGATTTCGAGACGTGGAATCAGAAAGGGAGTGTCACAATGGACTTGTCAGACTGTATGCGTGCTATAACAAGAGAGGCATTTCCAGAGTCGATAGCCATACGTGACTGTTTCCATGTCGTCAAGCGTGGTGGCGAGGCATGTGAGGAGATACGACTTCGCCTGAAGAGGGATGCTGTCAAGAAGTTGAACAAGGAAAAAGTGAAATTCCGTAAACACCTCGAACGGCTTGCAGCTCAAAGAAAGGCATACCGCGAAAGGATGAAGAACAAGCATGGTAATAAGTGGAGGAAGAGCAAGCGAGGCAGGAAGCCGCAAAGGCTCAACACCCGTTTCGTCCCGTCCAGATTAGAAAACGGTGAGACTCTTGTCGAAGCACTTACACGCTGTAATAAACAGCTTACCATGAGCCGTGACAAATGGAGTAAGACGCAGAAAACACGGACAAAGATACTGTTTGCACTCTATCCGAAACGGAAAGAGGCTTACAACCTCATAAACTCTCTCAGGGCCATCTTCCGCAACAAGAAGCTCAACAAGGAAACTGCTAAGATAAAATTCGATGAGTGGTATGATAAGGTATCGGCCTGTACACTTCGTGAGGTTAAGTCTGTACGTGGCACTATTAAGTTTTATGAGGATGAGATTCTAAATTACTTCATTGCTGGTCAAACTAACGCCTCATCAGAGTCACTCAACTCAAAGATAAAATGCTTCCGCGCCCAAGTAAAAGGTGTTTCCGATGTCCCATTCTTCATGTACCGTATAGCAACTGTTTTGGGCTAGTTCCCCAGAGGCTTGTCCACAGGGTTTGTCGGATGCGCCACAAATAGTCGTTACAAAGAAAACAAAAACTCACAACTGTTAGGGCGGTTTGGGGACTTACACCCGTTAGAATACGTTCGTGCTGGGCGAACAAAAAAGCTGCAATTCGATGATTAACATTGATTTGCAACCTAAACTTTGAAGTGATTCCGTTGGGATTCGAACCCAAGACCCACGCCTTAGAAGGGCGTTGCTCTATCCAGCTGAGCTACGGAACCATCCAGCTTATAAAATTAACGCTGCGAAATTAAGTTTTTTTTTTGGAATGGACAACTTTTTCCGACTTTTTTAATCGTATTGTCCATCAATGTCTCTGAAAGTAACCATGCGGGAGTCTCATCTTATCAATACAATCAATCGCAGTGTTTTGCCCCTCAGTGCCTTGAACCAAGCATGTGAAAAGAGTCTTATCGGACTCACTCATCGTCGGGCTCCAATCGATTAATGTCGATGACACCCAGCTCGAGGGCGCGTGTGACCAGACGGGTGGCATTGACACCGCTTTGCTCCCCTTGAGGGAAAAGACGATCAATAAGGTCGTTTTGCCGCTTTTCAAGCGATTTTACTCCGAAAGGCATTCCTCGCAGGGATGCAATCATGTCTTTTGTATAGCCCAATGCTAAATGACGGAGAAAACGTTCATCGTACTCATCAATATCGTAATTGATGAAGGCCTCCTGACTACGTTGCTCGGAAAGTATTGACTGGCGGAACCGGGCTACAATCTTTTCAAGAATAGGTTGATTAAACACCATACGCTTTCCCTGCATTACCGATTCGACATCGATAGCTGTAAGCAACTCACCCGTTTTCAAAATAATGCCATCCGCACCAGCATCGATCGCATCGACCCACAGACGTTCATTTAGAATTTCGCCAGTAAAGATAAGAACCCTTAAGGAAGGATAAGTATTTCGTAAACGAGCACAAATATCCACTCCAATAGTAGTGGAACCTCCTAATCCGAGGTCGAGCAACACTAAATCGGGTATTTCTCGCTCCAGCAAAGTCCAAAACTCAGCCTCCGTCATGGCTGTTCCTATCACTTCTGCATCGGGAATATCGTGACGAAAGATTTCCTCGGTTCCCTTCAACTCTAATTTTACATCTTCAACGATGATAACTTTATATTTCATGCCTTCTTTGTTTTTTCGGTTCATTAATGGATATGGGTAACGTAAACCACAATTTCATTCCTTCGTCAGTAGGCTCTGCATTGATGCGACAACCACGTCGGCCAGCATACTCGTCGTGTTCGCGTATGATCTGTCGGCACACCAGAAACTCAATGCCATGCAATTCGCCATCGGACATGGCTTTGGTGCCAGCCAAATGAGGATAGAACAACTGGTTAAGCTCATCGGAAGAGCAATGCCTTCCATGATAAACGAATTCGAAACGTGCAAAATGAATGTCGCTGTCGAGGGCAATGCGAAAGGTGAGTCGGAGCTGCTTCCCCTGTAGTGAGTCAAGAGCCTCACTCAAGATGTTTTCGACAAGCAACTTGAATAATACTTCATCGACACACACGCTGAGGTCCTGAGATTCGATGATAATTTGGGGTGTACATCCTCTTTTTGTGGACAAACGCTGTCCGGTACGTTCCACATTGGCAACCAACTGAGAAGAGGGAACCGAGGAACGTCGGAACGTTGCCTCATCAAGTTGTCGGGTAGCGCAACGGCTAAGTATGTCAAACACTCCTCGATAATACGTCACAAGCTCAGCCATATCGGTAACCCGTTGTTGAAGTTCGGCGTAATCCATATTGGAAGTGAGTGTAGAGGCTATCTGACTAATCTTGTTCGGATAATAAATGGTTTCGTGCTTGATCGCCGACAAACAATTGTCGAGCACTAGATTCTGTACGTGGAGCCGATTGTCCTCGTAGGACATACGCTGTGAATCGTCAACCATGTGATCCAATCCGAGACGACGCATCCGATTGGCACGATAGGCTTTGACTGCGACCACTAACAGCCATAGCACCAGTGCTGACAGGCAAAGAAAAACCAACAACTGGCGAATCATTGACGAATGTTGGAGCTTGACACAGTAGGACTCTATGGATTTGTCGGCACTGATTTGCTTGAACAACACAGTATAAGCATGATTGTTATACCGATAGGCTGGAATATTGGCCATAGCTAAAAAGGCCACGGAAGCCTCATTGCGCACATCGAGTAGGGCATAATAATCTACATAATAACCTTTTTGCCACCAACTCAACTCTGCTGCTTCACCCTCATCGGCCAAACGTAACTTCTGATGTTCCTCAGGATAATGAACCGTGAGATACTGGTTAAGGCACGTGAGTGCACTGTCAGCACAAAGCAATGCTTCGGCATGACTGCCCGACACGTTGTTGGCATACACTAACTCTGCATAGTGATTGGCCTGGGCGAGCAACGTGTCGGTAGGCACAACTGGACTATCAACAATGGGGCGCTCGGTACAAGAGGAAAGGAAAAGCGCAAGTGACATGACAATGCTGAGTACTCCCTTGGGCAAACGGAACATGAAGCGACTACCTTTTCCTACCGTACTCTCCACCTTGAAATCGCAAACACGGAATATGGGATTTGTCTTACGATATTTCTCGATGATACCCTTACAATTCATGATGCCAAAGCCATGCTCCCCCTCATAGACCTTTTGAGAGAGAATACGGTTCACATCCTCAGGTGTGAGACCCTTACCGGTATCGGCTACAGTGATTGTCACACTATCGCCGTCTGAACATGCGTTCAAACTGACAGTTCCACCCGGAAGGGTAAACTTTCGGGCGTTATCGATAAGCGTATTAATCATAAATAGGGTGAGTGCTTTGTCGGCTTTCACCACAGCGTCAGTAGTATCTACCTGGAGCGTAAGGCTTCTCGCCTCGAATGTTTTCCTGCTTTTCCGTACGATATCAAAAAGTTCACAAACGGTAAAGTTCTCCACATTCAGGCTGACCTGTCCCTGCCTCATCTTGATCCACAACGAAAGGACATCGTTATACTCATTGATACAGGCAAGCAACTCCGTCATGTATTGCAGACGTTCTTTCATGAGTGTTGCTGACCTGTTGTTATGGGACTGATGAAATCGGTTGAGCTCACTTACAAGACGGTCGATAAAAGGAACCATGCTTGTGACTATTGAAACACACGTCTTTCGAAGAAGATTTTGCCGCTTACTCTCTGCAAGATGTGAGCAGCGTATGTACTGCTCTTTGGATAGCTGTTCCTGACGTACGCCTTGATAGGCATGTATGTGGCGATTTACCCAAAGAAACAAT
Organism: Bacteroides sp. UBA1773; assembly: GCA_002315285.1. Taxonomy (GTDB): domain Bacteria; phylum Bacteroidota; class Bacteroidia; order Bacteroidales; family Bacteroidaceae; genus DCGR01. The sequence goes on from DCGR01000039.1 coordinate 4,574, forward strand.
AGAAACAACAGTAGCAACCCTCCTATGGAACAGGCATAAAGCACATCGAGATGCTGAGATGATGCTTGCAGAGCGGCATATCGGCTTTCAAGCTCCTTGTCCTGACGGGTATAATCAAGAATGTCGAGATAATGATTTCGATTGGCATCCGATTCCGCTTTCTGCCCCAACAGAGCGTAAGTCACACTCAATTGTTCACGAATCCGAGCCACACTTTCAGGTACCTTCAGTTCCGCATCGCGTCCCAAATACTGGAGGGCAATGTAAAGGTTCTTCAATGCCTCGTTGTAGTCGCCCAATTCGTTGTTGCACTCCGCAAGAGTACGGTAAGAGCCGGCGGTCTGATAATCATCACCAAACTTCGTGAACAGTTGGATGGCTCGATGGGCATAATGAGACACAAGGTCAGAACTGTCAAGATGATCAGGATTCAGAAAACACATCATTTCCAGCCGTTCGTCAAGCAGAATACTATAAGATGCAGACGTTTTCAGCAAGTCGGCAAGTGCTTGGGAAGCATTGGCTTCAAAATACATAAAACCTCCGCGTTGTGCCAACAACAAACACTCGACAAGATAATCGAACTCTTTGAGAATTACCTGCCGCTGGGTTGGCGCTTGGCACAAACCGCCTGACCCCAGCATGTAATCGTAATAAAGCCACTGTGCGGTATCGGCAGCCACTACCTCATTGACTGTAACCTGATTCATGGCCTCCATGGCCTTGTCGGTTTGTTGCAAATAGTAATAATAAACAGCTGAGGTTATGAAGAAATCAGAACATGCAAAACGAAAGCGCGAGGTATGAATGCCATCCAACGATTCCATCCGACGAAGAGCAATCGTACGGTAATCGTAAAACTCCTTATTCGAAGAGGTACGCTGGCATATTTTCATCATGCCCACGTCTGCGATAAGATATTCAACAGGATCGGCCGAAAGACTATATACCTTGTCATAATATTCGACCGCCAAATCGAAATCCATGTTGATAAAAGCCGAAGCGGCCAAGTTGTTGCAAGCTTGGGCTGACTTCCCATCGCTCAGTAAAAGAGCCTTACGGGCAACATCCTCTGAAGCAGAATTATTCTTGTAACGCAATGCATACGATTGTGCATTCAGTATGGCTACATCGGATGTTTCGGCGACAGGTTCACAAGCCGCACACAACAACAATATAACAAAACCGATGATGGGAATAAACTGCTTCAATTGAAAATTGATAAAAGGCCACCATTCAAAAAAATGATGACCTTTATTAAAAATAATTACCTTAAATTACTTTGCAGCTTCTAATGATAATTTGCGGAACTGCTTGCAAGCTTTTTCAAGTTCCAAGGATGCCTTGCGTGCACGTGTACCTGCAGCCTTGTTATTCTTCTCAGCCTGAGCCTTTGCGTCTTTCTCCCATGCGGCTGCTAATTCAACCATCTGAGCAATAATTTCGTTCATGTTTTTTAAATATTTTATCAGTTAATATGTTTTTCTTCCCAAAATAAAGGTTTATTTTTTATATATTACGTATGCATACTGCATATTTAACATTTTTTATGTTTTTTCACCTTGTGTGGAATTTTATCCTACTTGTGAATCTGTAGGAACCAGAGCGAGTTGTCGCTGCCGTATTGTTCGCAGCCGACGGGTTGCATCCATTCCGCCCCAATAAGGAATACGCTGCCTTCGCCTGAACTGATGGTCTCGAAATTGCCCATGCGAGCTCCCAACTCGGGAAGGAGAGGAAACTCGGTGTCGGCAATGAGACAACCTTTTGTCACATCGAAACGGGCCGAATAAATGGGTGCACGGTTGCGAAACACATGATTATTTGCACCATTCTCGCGGGTGTAGGAAAGATATAGACGGTCGCCCAGATTGATCCAGTGCTGCTGGGTGTTCTTGTTGCCTATGGGTGATCCATCTTCCCAACACCAAATTGTGGGTGGGACAAACTCCAATCCGTCATTGCTTTGGCAGAACATGCCTTTCTCATCGGAGCGTATGGTGAGATAGAATTTGCCTTGGAAACGAGTGAGCACCGGCTCGAGGAGTCCACGATTGAGTTCCGGGCAGTCGATAGGAACACCGGCTTTCACAATTTCAAGTCCTTGGTTGGTGAAACGATATCTGACACACACAATCTTGTATGTAGTGATGTTGTCGGGAGTGGCATAATAGAATGGGACGATGATGTCGCCGTTGACGAGTTCTACAGGGTCGCCATAAGGTGATGCTGCTGCAAATGGAAAGGGGAAGGGAAGTCGCTGGAGTGAGGAAAACTCTCCTTTCTGTATGTCAACATTGGTTTAGTAAGGTGTCCGGAAGGGTTTTCCGTTGGCCATTTGCTTGTAAGGGGCTTTGTCGTCCTCATAAACAAAGGTCCCACCGAGGGCATACCATTTTGAATGTTTGCGTGAGTAGCGGGGTACCACGTTGTGGACGATGCGGAAATGGCCATCGCATGTGTCCGACAAGGTGATGCTTTGCTTGGGAGTGCTCCAAGTTTTTCCGTTATCGTGCGAGAGGGTGACATATGGGCCATAGAACACATCGCTCCCAGTAAGCAACAAGTGTGTATAGGTGAGCAGGATGGTACCTTGCCAGTCGGTTGCAACACATGGCAGTACTTTGCACATTTTCCCATCGAAACCAGAGAATAGGCGGGTGCGCGTGAACTCAAAGCCTGGTGCCTGACTACAAACGTGGCAGGTGAATGTCAGGATGACAAAAATGATTGAACAGAATTTCTTCATATCTTCAGTTGCCAGTTACTAGTGGTCAGTAAAACCTAAAAGCAGTTTGCTGAATCCTCTTAATCTGCTATAAGCAACATTGTTACAAGATTGCTATTGTCAACTTTTAGATTTTACAGACTACTAGTTATCAGTTTCCAGTCTTCAAGTATTGGTTTGCCAACTCACTTCCTACTGAGAAAGGCAGGGAAAGAAGATTATAATTTTACCTTTCGTTTGGTGGGTTTTGACTCGTTGTGCAGACGGTCAAGGGCTGTAACTACGTAGGTGTATTTGATGTTTCCTCCTTGATAGGGAAGGGGAAGAAATTCGTTGGGGGTTATGGCTATGATTTTGGATGGGTCGTCTGTGTTCACGCGTTCGCCAGGAAGAAAGCGATACACCACAAAACGGGTGATGCGGTCGAACTCATTGTTGCGTTGGCGAGCTGTCCAAAAGAGTACGGGCCCATCGTCGGTCCAAACCACTTTCAGCTTTCTTACCTTCTTGGGCGCAACAGGGTCGATGAAAGGACTGGTAGGGACGAGTGCCGGATAACGGTGATAGGTGCTGACGAGTGCTTGGGTGTAACCGCCAGGATTGTCGACGAGAGCATCAGCATACCACTGGCAACTGCCTTGTACGTTAGGCATGGAACGTTGTAGCTCCATTTTGCGCTGCATGTCGCCATGCTTGATGGTACGCAACACGTCTTGTCCGATGAAGAGCGGACGTTGGGAGGCATGGTCGTTCCACCAACGTATGAGAGTGTCGTAGTCGGCAGCAGGGTTGCCGATTTCCCAATAGATTTGTGGTATGTTATAGTCAATCCATCCGTTGTTGACCCATAATAGAATGTCGGCATAAAGGTTGTCGAAATTTTGCAATCCATTGGTGCGGCTGCCTTGCGGGTCGGATGACTGGTTGCGGTAGATGCCAAAAGGCGAGATGCCGAGTTTCACCCAAGGCTTGTTGTCGTAGATCAACTGATGAAGGTCGCGGACGAGCAGGTTGACGTTGTTGCGCCGCCAGTTGCCGATATCAACAAAGGAGCCTCTGTTGGCATTGAAACTGTTGATGTCGGGGATTTGCTCCCCTGCGGCGGGATAGGGATAGAAATAGTCGTCCATGTGGATGGCATCGACATCGTAGCGCGAAATGATGTCGAGAACGATGTTGCAAATCCACGCACGGCATTCGGGCAAGGCTGGATTGAAGTATAGCTGTCCGTTATAGGTGAAGAACCAATTGGGATGTTGCTGGGTGGGGTGGGAATCGGCTGGGTTGGTGGTGCTCTTGGTGCGTGCCCTGTATGGATTAATCCAGGCATGGAGTTCCATGCCACGGCGATGGCTCTCTGCAATCATCCATTGGAGGGGATCCCATCCGGGATCTTGACCTTGCACACCGGTGAGGAAGCGACTCCACGGTTCGAACTGGGAGGTATAGAGTGCGTCGGCCTCTGCTCTGACCTGAAAAATGATAGCATTGATACCGGCTTGCTGGCAGGCATCTAGTTGCCGGATGAGTTTCTGCTGCATCTGTCGTGGGGAGAGACCTTGGAACTGCCCGTTGACACATTGTATCCAAGCGCCACGAAATTCGCGTTTGGGACTTTGGGAAAAAAGAGTGGCACAAAGAATAAGTGCGCAAAAGAGTAAAATGTTTCGTTTCATGGCGCAAAGGTATGAAAAAGTTTTTACCTTTGCAAATTCAAAGCGAAAGACAATGCCGGAAGAAAAGTATATATCTGTTAGGGGTGCCAGGGTGAACAACCTGAAAAATGTGAACGTGGATATTCCTCAGGGAAAATTTGTTGTCATCACGGGATTGTCGGGCTCCGGGAAATCGTCGTTGGCGTTCGATACGCTTTATGCTGAGGGACAACGCCGATATGTGGAGAGTTTGAGTAGCTATGCACGGCAGTTCCTGGGGAGGCTGAGCAAACCAGAGTGCGATTTCATTAAGGGCTTGCCTCCTGCCATAGCGATAGAGCAGCAAGTGGGTAGCCGCAATCCTCGCTCTACGGTGGGGACGAGTACTGAGATTTACGACTATTTGCGAATGCTCTATGCTCGTGTGGGACACACGTTCTCGCCCGTTAGCGGAAAGGAGGTAAAAAGACACAGCGTGGAGGATGTCATGGCGCACGTGATGGAACGGCCTGCCGGTGTACGATTTCTGGTGCTTGCCCCATTGACCGTGCACAATGGAAGGACATTGGAGAAACAGCTGGAGGCATACTTGAAGCAGGGATTTTCTCGTGTGGAGTGTGCGGGATGTGTGATGCAGATAGAGGATTGTCTGCAACAGTACCAATTGGAGAAGGTGGATGAGTCTGAGGTGTACTTGCTCATTGACCGCATGTCGGTGAACGCTTCGAAGGATATGACAAGCCGTCTTGCCGATTCGCTTCAAACTGCCTTCTTCGAGGGGCATGGCATGTGTATGCTGCGTTTCATTGACGGTGAGGGAAGCTCTGAACAGGTGGTCTTTAGTAATCGCTTCGAGGCTGACGGAATGGAATTCCAGGAGCCGTCCGACCAGATGTTCTCGTTCAATTCTCCGATGGGGGCTTGTCCGGAATGTGAGGGATTTGGACGGGTTATCGGTATAGATGAACGTCTGGTAGTGCCAGATACTTCGTTGAGTGTGTATGAAGGGGCTGTGTATTGTTGGCGAGGAGAGAAAATGAGCGAATGGAAAAATGCTTTTGTGCGACAGGCTCCGGAAC
>DCGR01000039.1:10054-24188 GCA_002315285.1 Bacteroides sp. UBA1773
GAGCCATATTATCAACTGACTCCTGAACAGAAGGATTATCTCTGGCACGGGCATGGTGGGGAGAGTGTGTGCATCGACTCGTTTTTCAGCATGTTGCAAGAAAATCAGTACAAGATACAGTATCGGGTGATGTTGGCCCGATTCAGAGGAAAAACCATTTGTCCATCATGTAAAGGAACGCGTTTGAAACGGGAGGCTGGCTACGTGAAAATAGGAGGGAAGAGCATCATGGACCTGGTTGACATGCCCGTGAGCAGACTGTGCGATTTCTTCCAGACGCTGACTCTGAGCCCGCAGGAACAGTTGGCGGGGAAGCGTTTGTTGCACGAAATATATATGCGTCTGAATTTGCTCGTGAAGGTTGGCTTAGGCTATCTGACACTCAATAGACTTAGCAATTCGCTGTCGGGTGGAGAAAGCCAGCGCATCAACCTCGTGACTTCACTGGGTAGCAGCCTTGTTGGGTCATTGTATGTGCTTGATGAGCCAAGCATAGGTCTGCATAGCCGCGACACAGGACGCCTCATTGAGGTGCTTCGGCAGTTACAACAGTTAGGCAATACGGTGGTGGTGGTGGAGCACGACGAAGAAATAATGCGTGCGGCCGATCATATCATTGATATTGGCCCAGAGGCGGGGCGACTGGGTGGACAGATTGTGTACGAAGGGAGTGTAAGCGATTTGCCACCTGATTCCAGTAGCTACACTGTGCGCTATTTGCGAGGCGAAGAAACTATAGAGGTGCCTGCTGTGCGCCGACCTTGGAATAGCTATATCGAGCTGAAGGGCTGCAGGGCCAACAATCTGAAAGGTATTGATGTGAAATTTCCGCTGCATGTGCTGACAGTCGTGTCGGGGGTGAGCGGTTCTGGCAAAAGCACGTTGGTACGCGATGTGTTCTATCAGGCTTTGTGTAGGGAACTGGGTGCAAACAATGAGGTGCCTGGCGAGTTCAAGAGCATAGGAGGTGACGTGAAATCCATCGAACGGGTGGAGTTCGTGGACCAGAACCCTATCGGAAAAACCACGCGAAGCAATCCGGTGACGTATATCAAGGCTTATGACGAGATTAGGAAATTATATGCAGAGCAACCTTTGTCGAAACAAATGGGTTATACGGCCGGCTTCTTCTCATTCAATTCCGAAGGCGGCCGTTGCGAGGAGTGCAAGGGTGAGGGAACGGTGACGGTAGAAATGCAATTCATGGCTGATTTGGTGCTTGAATGTGAGGCTTGTCACGGGAAACGCTTCAGCCAGAAGGCACTGGAGGTGAAATTTCATGAGCAGACGGTGTCGGATGTTCTCAACATGACCGTGGACCAGGCTTTGGAGTTCTTTACGGAACATAAGCAACCAAAGATAGCCAAACGGTTGAAAACCTTACAGGATGTGGGATTGGGTTATGTGAGGCTCGGGCAGTCGTCATCGACACTTTCAGGTGGAGAAAACCAACGGGTTAAACTTGCTTACTATTTGTCGCTCGAAAAGACGGCCCCCACTTTGTTCATTTTCGATGAACCCACTACAGGATTGCACTTGCATGACATCAACAGGCTGATGCAATCGCTGAACGCGTTGATTGGGCGTGGGCACACGGTTGTTGTGATTGAACATAATCTGGATGTGATGAAGTGTGCTGATTACATGATTGACCTTGGTCCGGAGGGTGGGGAGCAAGGTGGATATGTTATGGCTACCGGTACGCCAGAGGACATTGCACAGTGCGAAGAATCATATACTGCCCATTACTTAAAAGAAAAACTAAATAGGAAATGATATGAAAGAAGTTTTGATTGCTCCCAGCTTATTATCGGCCGATTTCTCGAACTTGAAAAATGATATCGAGATGCTTAATGCAAGCAAGGCCGATTGGTTTCACTGTGATGTGATGGATGGCGTGTTTGTGCCAAACATTTCGTTTGGTTTTCCGGTACTCGAACATGTGAAGAAACATGCGAAGAAACCCCTTGATGTGCATTTGATGATTGTGAATCCTGAAAAATTCATTCGTGAAGTGGCTGCACTGGATGCAATGATGATGAACGTGCATTATGAGGCTTGTAAAGAAAATCTTGAGGATGTGATAGGCAGGATCCATGCTGCTGGCATGAAGGCTGGGGTGACACTTTGTCCGGAAACTCCGGTTTGTGTGCTCCGTGATATTTTGCCTCAGGTAGATATGGTGTTGCTCATGAGTGTGCATCCTGGATTTGGCGGACAGAAATTCATAGTGGAAACCATTGACAAGGTGAAGGAATTGAAAAACATGGTTCGCGAGTGCCATAAGGATGTGTTGATAGAGGTGGATGGAGGGGTGAACTTGGAAACAGGTAAACTGTTGGTGGACGCTGGCGCTGATGTACTGGTTGCTGGTAGTGCTGTGTTTAAGGCAGTATCGCCCGAAGGTTATATACACGAACTGAAATCACTTTGACCCAATTTGCACGAGACTATCATTGTCGCATTCATGAACTTGTCTTGTGACGATATGGAGATGGGATTTGAGGAAAATGCGAAGAGAAGTATGTGTGGATTTAACATTTTTTATATGTATTTTTATTGCTGGATTTAGGCGTGTGGCCAAAACTTTATTATTTTTGCGATGCTTAAAAAAACGCATAGACAATGAGTGAAAAACCTACGGATCAGAGCAAATTGCCGTATAATATCAGAGAAAAACGAGAAAGAGATGCGGCTTACAGAAAAATGATTAGTCCTAAACTGGCCAATAAGCTTGAAAAGGGAATCTACAAATTGGTTGTGTCGAAAAAAAACTATCGAAATCCCGATTATTCGGCTAAAGATTTGGCGAAAGAACTATCAACCAACACTCGTTATCTGAGTGCGGTTGTGAATGATAAATTCGGCATGAATTTTTCGTGCCTGCTCAATCGGTATAGGGTACGCGATGCATTGAAACTGTTGGCAGATAAACGCTATGCAAAACTCAATGTGGCAGATGTCAGTGCAATGGTGGGGTTCGCAAATCGACAATCGTTTTATGCTGCTTTTTATCGGATGGTGGGTGTGACACCACGAACTTACAAAATAAAGATGTTGAAGGAATCATCAGAGGAACTTGAACAGATAGCAGAATGAAATATGGGGAGGGACTTTCACAGTCCCTTTTTCCATTTTATGTGGAAACCATTAATGGAACTATCTAAAATAGGAATGCGCCTAAAATAACGATATGGAGACGATAACAGAAATAAAAGGACAATTACGATTGTATATGAACGGTATGGCTTCGGCTAGTATGCGTGCAAAAGGTTTGGTGTATAAATTGAATTTTGGCATTGAACTGCCTCGCTTGAAGGAACTGGCTGGAGAATGTGTGAGGAACAAACAACTGGCTTCAGATTTGTGGGAGGAAAACGTGAGGGAATGTAAGATTCTGGCAACCATGCTGATGCCCATTGAGGATTGTGATGAGGAACTCGTGGATGTATGGATGGAGCAGATGCCCACAATGGAAATTGTGGAGCAGGCTGTGATGAATCTTTTACGCCATTTGTCGTATGCTCGTGGAAAGGCTTTGCAATGGTTGGCTTCGGAAAAGCCACTTGTGACTTATGCAGGCGCATTGTTGACAATACATTTGCTGCGAAGTGGTGGCATATTTGATGAAACGGACATGATGGAGATTAAGGATCAAGTCGAAACTTTAAAAGAGACCGATAATGTGCAGATAGCACGGGCTGCACGAATAATTCTTGAGAATTTTTCCTGACTTTCCAAGAAATATGTGTAATTTTGACCTCGATTTGTGAAGTGACGATGGAAGAGCAGGTAATCGAGGTTGGAAAGCAAGAACTCACGAGGTATCTTACGCGACACAATCTGCGTAAGACTCAAGAAAGATATGCCATGCTGGAAGCGATATTCAGCATGGAGGGGCATTTTACAGTTGATGCTTTTTATGAATACTTGGAGGAAAAATTCTCATTCCATGTGAGCAAAGCCACGATTTACAGTAATCTTGAGATTTTCATGAGGGCAAATCTTGTTGTCAAACTGCAATTGGGAACAATGACAATGTATGAGAGGTTGGATGTCTTACACCCACATTATCATTTGGTTTGTATGAATTGCGGCAAGATAATGGAAAAAAGCAACAAGGAACTGCATGAGTCGCTGATAAGTACGAAGGTCAGAGGTTTTTCCGCTTTGTACTATTCATTGTGTATGTATGGCACATGCTCGGCGTGCGCCAGAATGAAGAAGAACAACAAGAAAAAACAATAAATGGCAAAATGAAAAAAGTAGATGTACTTTTAGGCTTACAATGGGGCGATGAAGGAAAAGGCAAGGTCGTCGATGTGTTAACTCCCAACTATGATGTCGTGGCACGTTTTCAGGGTGGCCCGAACGCCGGACATACTCTTGAGTTCGAAGGACAGAAATACGTGTTGCGCTCCATCCCTTCAGGCATATTTCAGGGCGATAAGGTGAACATCATCGGTAATGGAGTGGTGCTCGACCCGGCATTGTTCAAAGCCGAAGCAGAGGCACTGGAACAGAGCGGACATGAGTTGAAGCAGCGTTTGCACATCAGCAAGAAAGCTCACCTGATATTGCCGACCCATCGGATGCTCGATGCAGCATACGAGGCAGCCAAAGGAAAGTCGAAGGTTGGTACTACAGGTAAGGGTATCGGACCTACCTACACGGATAAGGTGGCTCGCACAGGCTTGCGGGTGGGCGATTTGTTCGATGATTTTGAAAACAAGTATAAGGCAGTGAAGAATCGTCACGAGGCAATCTTGCATTCGCTCAATTATAGTTATGACATCACTGAGATGGAAAAACTATGGTTTGAGGGATTGGACTATTTGAAACAGTTTCCTATTGTGGATTCAGAGCATGAGATAAACCGTTTGCTGAATGATGATAAAAGTGTGTTGTGCGAAGGTGCACAAGGAACGATGCTCGATGTGGACTTTGGCTCATATCCCTTTGTCACTTCATCGAACACCATCTGTGCGGGTGCTTGCAGCGGACTGGGTGTGGCCCCCAACAAAATTGGCGAGGTGTATGGCATCATGAAGGCTTATTGCACCAGGGTTGGCGCAGGCCCGTTCCCGACGGAACTTTTTGATGAGACCGGGGTCAAGATGCGTAATATAGGCCATGAGTATGGTGCGGTGACAGGACGTGAACGTCGATGTGGATGGATTGACCTAGTGGCGTTGCGTTATGCAATCATGGTGGATGGTGTGACGAAGCTGATCATGATGAAAAGCGACGTGCTTGATGATTTCGACACAATCAAGGTGTGCGTGGCTTATCGGGTGAATGGAGTGGAAACAGAGGATTTCCCATTCAACTGCGAAGGGGCCGAACCTATCTATGTGGAGTTGCCAGGTTGGAATACGGACTTGTCGAAAATGACTTCGGAGAATGAGTTCCCTGAAGAATTCAACCAATATATCTCATTCCTGGAAGAGGAATTGAACACTCCTATAAAAATTGTTTCTGTGGGTCCGGACAGAGAACAGACCATTATCCGATATACTGAAGAATAATCAAATCCGAAGTGGTTTCCATCGACAAACTGACAGTTGAGTTTGGAGTAACGCCCTTGTTTAGTGATGTTTCGTATGTCATCAACAAGCGCGATCGTATTGCCTTGGTAGGGAAAAACGGCGTTGGGAAATCGACCATGCTGAAAATACTGGCAGGTTTGCAGAAACCAACTTCTGGTACTGTGTCTGTTCCCAAGGAGGTACATGTCGGGTATTTGCCTCAGGTGATGAAACTGACAGATAGTAGGACTGTCAGGGAAGAGACCGAATTGGCTTTTGCCAATGTTCCTGAAGTGGAGTTCGATCCGTATCGGCAAATCGCCGAGATGTCGAAGACCTTGAAAGGATTGGGGTTTACAACCGAGGACCTTGACAGACCTACATCGGAATTCAGTGGAGGATGGCGGATGCGCATCGAACTGGCCAAACTCTTATTGCAACATCCTGATGTGTTGTTGCTTGATGAGCCTACCAATCACCTTGATATTGACTCCATACAGTGGCTGGAGGGATTCTTGGCCCGAAATGCCAAGGCTGTGGTGTTGGTGAGTCATGACCGCGCTTTCTTGAATAACGTGACGGCTCGTACTATTGAAATTTCGTGCGGGCATATATATGATTATAAGGTTTCGTATGATGAGTTTGTGAAACTCCGCGCGGAACGGCGTGAGCAACAGTTGCGTGCTTACGAGAACCAGCAAAAGCAAATTCGGGATACGGAGGAGTTTATTGAGCGGTTTCGTTATAAAGCCACCAAGGCAGTACAGGTGCAGAGCCGGATAAAACAGTTGGAGAAAATAGTACCGATAGAAGTCGATGAGGTTGACAATTCCAAACTGAATCTTAAGTTCTCGTCATCGATTCGTCCTGGCAATTATCCAGTTATCTGTGATGATGTGAGCAAATCGTATGGCGGTCATTTGGTTTTCAGTCATGTGAACCTGACCATTCGGCGTGGGGAAAAAGTGGCTTTCGTGGGAAGGAATGGCGAAGGAAAGAGTACGTTGGTGAAATGCATCATGGGTGAGATTGCCTGCGAGGGAAAACTTACGATAGGGCATAATGTGCAAATAGGTTATTTTGCTCAAAACCAGGCACAGCTGCTTGATGAAAACCTGACGGTGTTTGAAACCATCGACAATGTAGCTCAAGGCGACATGAGATTGAAGGTGAGGGATATTTTGGGGACTTTCATGTTTGGCGGGGAGGCTTCTGACAAGAAGGTGCGTGTCCTCTCGGGTGGAGAGCGAAGCAGGTTGGCTATGATAAAATTGTTGCTTGAACCCGTGAACTTCTTGATTCTGGATGAACCGACGAATCACCTTGACATGTCTTCGAAGGAAGTGTTGAAACAAGCCATCACGGAGTTCGACGGCACAGTGGTCTTGGTAAGTCACGACCGCGACTTCTTGGATGGATTGGTGACGAAAGTCTATGAGTTTGCCAATGGAAGTGTAAGGGAACATTTGGGTGGTATTTACGATTATCTGCATCGGATTAGTGATCCGGAATCTATAGCGGCGGAGGTTTTGCCCAAAGTGGCTCTTGACAAGAATGTGGGGGGCGCAGATTATGCTGTACAAAAGGAACAGCAAAAGATGCGTCGGAAATTGGAAAAACAATTGACAAGCTATGAGGCGAAAATTTCGGAACTTGAAAACGAGCAGATGAAACTGGAAGAGCAACTGGCTAACGGCACTGTTGATGCGAAATTGTTTTCGCGTTACGCCGAGGTAAAAGCGGAAACAGAGAGTGTGATGGAGGAATGGGAACGATTGGCCGAGGAAATAGACAAAATAGCTTAGCGACTTGAAAGTAAATATGATCAACAAATGTGTTGGATAAAAATAGGAAAGTAAATGAAACAATTATTATTCGGAGCAGTGGCATTGGGTATGATGCTGACTGCTTGCCAAAAGAAAACAGAAATGACTTCAGGTATTTATCTTGAGAATCTTGACCAAACCGCTGTTTGCGGTAATGACTTTTATCAATATGCTTGTGGTGGGTGGATGAAAAACAACCCACTGAGTGGTGAATACGCGCGTTTTGGCTCGTTTGATAAACTGGCTGAAAACAATCGCAAGCAATTGAAAGACCTGATTGATGGCATTGTGGCTGCCAACAACGAAAAAGGAAGTAATGCACAAAAGGTTGCAGACATTTACAACTTGGTAATGGATACCGTGCGCCGCGACAAGGAAGGTATCGAACCGCTTCTCCCATTGTTGAAACGTGTCGCAGACATCCAGGATAGGAAACAGTTCTTCGATACCATGGCAGAGATGAGCATAGCTCATGTGAAAGGCTATTTTGGCATTGGCATTAGTTCGGATATGATGAACAGTTCGATGAACATCGTGTCAATCGGCCAGGGTGGTTTGTCGCTCGGAAGCCGTGATTACTATCTTGAAAACGATGAGGCAACAGTCAAGATTCGCGAGGCTTTTAAAAAACATGTTGTCCGCATGTTTACCTTGGTGGGTTTTGATGAGGCTGTTGCACAGAAAAAAATGGAAGCAGTCATGGCTATTGAGACACGCATTGCCGTGCCATCGTACAGCAGGGTGAAATTGCGCGATGTCGAGGCTAACTATCACAAGATGACCTGTGATGAACTGAAAAAGGAATTTGCTGGAATTGAATGGGACTCATTCTTCCAAATTCTTGGACTGAATGGCGTAAAAGAGGTTGACATGGGGCAGCCTGAACCCATTCATGAAGTGGAGAAGATTCTTGCCGAAACAAGCTTGGACGACCAGAAAGCATATTTGGAATGGCAACTCATAGACAGTTCGGCTTCTTGTCTTAGCATGGAACTTGATGCTGCCAACTTTGATTTCTATGGTGGCGTGATGAGTGGAAAAACCGAGCAGCAGCCTTTGTGGAAACGTGCCACAAGCTTAGTCAGTGGAATCATGGGCGAGGCTATTGGACAATTGTATGTGGAGAAATACTTCCCGGAAGAAGCAAAGTTGCGTATGCAACAGTTGGTCAAGAACTTGCAAACAGCGCTTGGCGAACGCATTGATGCGCAAACATGGATGAGCCAGGAAACAAAAGTGAAAGCTCATGAAAAACTCGATGCGTTTTATGTGAAAGTGGGTTATCCGGACAAGTGGAAAGACTATTCGAAACTTTCCATTGACCCTTCCAAGAATTACATGGAGAATATGGAGGTTTGCGCTCGTTTTGGCTGGCAGGACGAAATTGACAGGAAATTCAATAAACCAGTGGATAACACAGAGTGGTTCATGACTCCGCAAACGGTCAATGCTTATTATAATCCAACCACTAATGAGATTTGTTTCCCCGCTGGCATTTTGCAGTATCCGTTCTTTGACATGAATGCTGACGATGCTTTCAATTATGGCGCCATCGGTGTGGTCATTGGCCATGAGATGACTCACGGGTTTGATGACCAAGGTCGCCAGTTCTCGAAAGAGGGTAATTTTGAAAATTGGTGGACCGATGCCGATGCCGAACAATTCAAACAGCGTACTCAGGTGGCCATCGACTACTTCAACAAGATTGAGGTGCTGCCTGGATTGTTTGCCAACGGCGAACTCACCCAAGGTGAGAACATTGCCGACCACGGAGGATTGCAGATAAGCTATCAGGCATTCAAGAATGCCACAAAGGACGCTCCACTTCCCGATAAAGACGGATTTACTCCCGAACAGCGTTTCTTCTTGGCTTATGCGGGTGTATGGGCCGGCAATATCCGTGAGGAGGAAATGCGTAACCGCACCAAGTCCGATCCTCATTCTTTGGGCAAGTGGCGTGTGAACGGGGCACTTCCTCATATTGATGCTTGGTATGAAGCGTTTAATGTGATGCCTGAGAATGCCATGTACGTGGCTCCAGAGGCCAGGATAAGTATATGGTAGCGAATCATGCCCAAGTGTGGGCTCCCGTCGTACGTGTGATAAAGTTGATAGCCCTTTATTTGGGCTATCAACTTCTGTCATATTCCATTCTTTATGGCATTTATGGGGTTCTTGTCAGTAGCGGATTGTATGTGAAGAGCTTTGGGCATGACATGACTGTATTGTCAATCTCACTTGTCCTTTCTGAGGCTTGCGTGATTTGGCATTTGTCTCATTTCAAGTATGCTTCATGGCGTGAGGTGTCATGGTCAGGCATGAAGTGGGAGGTGTTATTCGTGAGCATTTTGATGATAATCGGCGTGATGAATGCCTCAAACATTTTGTCGGAGTCTCTTTGTCTGCCCAACCTCATGCAAAACCAGTTTGTGGAAATAAGTCGGAATGTGTGTGGTTTCATGGCTATTTCCATACTCGGTCCTGTTGCCGAAGAGCTTACGTTCAGAGTCGGGATGGAAGGATATTTTTTGCGTCGTGGCCTATCGCCCCAAAAGGCTATCTTACTATCGGCTGCCGTTTTTGGCATCGTTCATGTCAATCCGGCACAAGTGCTTTTCGCTTTTTGCCTTGGTGTTGTCTTCGGATGGTTGTATTATAGAACGGGAAGTGTATTGCCAACCATCATTGGTCACATCCTCAATAATTGTATGGCTGCATTGATCATGGTGTTCAGCAGTGATGAGAATCTAAAGAAAACCACAGTGGAGCAATTCGGGTTACCTGCTACGATCTTGTTCTTCATGGTTGCAGTGGGCTTGATAGTGGTTGCGTATTTCTTGTTGACGAAAAGAATGCTTCCCAAAGCCCCGGATCATTCCTCGATGGGTGATAACCGGTGATGTTGTCAAGAAACGATTGATGAAAAAATGACAGGCAAAACACAAAAAAAATCACAAGGATGAATTATCTTTGTGGCGGTGATATTTTTAGCTTATGAAAGTATTGAAATTTGGAGGGACATCAGTAGGTTCCGCAGAGTGTATTTTAAAGGTCAAGAGCATCGTAGAGGCGGTTGACGGTGAGGTTATTGTGGTTGTATCTGCTTTAGGAGGCATTACCGACCAATTGATTCATGTAGCCAATACGGCCACAGCTGGCAAACAATCCTATCAGGACGAATACGAGGAGATACGAAAGCGGCATTTGAATGTGTTGCATCAGGTCGTCACTGACAAGGATAAGGCTAAGGCTGTGGAACAACAGGTGAATGTCTTGTTGGTTGAATTGAAAAATATTTTGCAGGGATTGTATCTGATAAAGGACTTGTCGCCTAAAATTGAGGCTGCTATTGTCAGCTATGGTGAGCGTATGTCTTCATTGATTGTCGCGGCAGTCATAGACAAGGCATTCCTTTTCGATTCGCTCCAATTCATTAAGACGGAAAAAAAACATGAACGTAATATCGTCGACCGTGATTTGACCGACACGTTGGTGAAAGCGGCATTCTGTAGTTCCCCCAAATTGGCCGTTGTGCCTGGCTTCATTTCAACGGACAAGGATACAGGAGAAATAACCAATTTGGGAAGGGGAGGTTCTGATTACACGGCTTCGATTATAGCTGCGGCTTTGGATGCCGAGTATTTGGAAATCTGGACGGATGTTGATGGCTTTATGACTGCTGACCCACGTGTCATTTCCACAGCTTACACAATCAATGAATTGAGTTATGTGGAGGCTATGGAACTTTGCAATTTTGGAGCAAAAGTAGTTTATCCTCCCACCATTTATCCTGTTTGCCACAAGAACATCCCTATCCGCATCAAGAATACATTCAATCCAAACGCACAAGGAACAATTATCAAAGAAAAATGTGATTCTTCCTCAAAGGCTATCAAGGGTATTTCATCCATTGACAACACGGCTCTTATCACTCTTACTGGATTGGGAATGGTAGGTGTGATAGGTGTAAACCATCGTATTTTTAGAGCTCTGGCACAAAAAGGCGTAAGCGTGTTCTTGGTGTCGCAGGCTTCATCGGAGAACAGTACTTCGATAGGCGTCCGTAATGAGGAGGCAAATGTGGCTTGTGAGGTGCTTAATGATGAGTTTGCCAAGGAAATAGAAATGGGCGAGATTAGTCCAGTGAAAGCTGAGTCGAATCTTGCCACCATTGCTATCGTTGGTGAAAACATGAAACACACGCCGGGCATTGCAGGAAAACTGTTCGGAACATTGGGACGTAATGGCATCAGTGTGATTGCTTGTGCTCAGGGAGCTTCCGAGACGAACATATCATTTGTCGTAGAAGAAAAGTTCTTGCGCAAATCATTGAATGTCATTCATGATTCTTTTTTCTTGTCGGAATATCAGGTGCTGAACTTGTTTGTTTGTGGAATCGGCACAGTGGGAAGTAACCTTATCGACCAGATTGCCACACAGCAGGAGCGTCTGATGAAGGAACGCGGATTGAAACTCAACATCGTGGGCATTTCCAATAGCCGGACCGCCCTTTTCTCACGCGAAGGAATAGACTTGAATCATTATAGGGAAGAGTTGCAGGAAAAAGGCCAGAAGTCCGACATGGAGTATCTTCGCAACGAAATTATTGGGATGAACATCTTCAATTCCGTTTTTGTGGATTGTACGGCAAGCAAAGATGTGGCTTCGCTCTATAAGGATTTCTTGAGCCATAACATTTCAGTTGTTGCTGCAAACAAGATAGCAGCGTCATCGCCTTACTCCAATTATAGCAAACTCAAGCAAATAGCACGTCATAAGGGCGTGAAATATCTCTTCGAGACCAATGTGGGGGCAGGCTTGCCTATCATCAATACAATAAACGACCTTATCAACAGTGGTGACCACATATTGAAGATTGAGGCTGTTCTTAGCGGAACATTGAATTTTATCTTTAATTGCATAAGTGCAGACATCCCTTTCAGTAAAACCATAAAAATGGCCAAGGAAGAGGGATATTCAGAGCCGGATCCTCGAATTGACCTTAGTGGTACGGATGTGATACGGAAACTTGTGATTCTTGCCCGTGAGGCTGGATATTGTTTGGAACAAGCTGACGTGGAGAAGCATTTGTTTGTGCCTGATGAGTATTTTGAGGGCTCCTTGGATGATTTCTGGAAGAATATTCCGAAATTGGATGCTGATTTTGAAAAACGCAGACAGAAATTGGAATCGGAACACAAGCGGTGGCGTTTCGTGGCAAAGTTGGAAAATGGGAAGGGTAGCGTGTCGCTTTGTGAAGTTGATGGCAATCATCCATTCTATGGACTTGAAGGCAGCAACAACATTATCCTTCTCACGACAGAACGCTATCGTGAATGTCCGATGATGATCCAGGGTTACGGAGCTGGTGCCAGTGTCACTGCTGCTGGTGTGTTTGCCGATATTATGGGAATTGCAAACATCTGAAACCTGCCACGGTTTTCAACTGATGCCTCTCGCTTTGAATATGCGGTCTTTGGCTTCTGTGATTTCCTGAAACTTTTTCTGTGCCGCCTTTTGAACGTCCTCCCCGAGCGTCGCCACACGGTCGGGATGGTGTTGGAGTGCCATTTTCCGATAGGCTTTGCGCACCTCATCATCGGATGCATTTGGAGTGATTCCTAAAACCTTGTAGGCCTCTTCCAACGAGTTGCCTCCCAAGTTGAGGAACTGGTCGATGACTGATGCGGACAATCCCATGGCGACTGCCAATTGCTTCATGGTATCAATTTCCAATGTTGACACATTGCCATCAACCTTGACCAGTTCACAAAGGAATGCCAGCAATTGTAGCCTGTATTCCTCGCTCATGGCCGATGATAGTTGCCGGCAGGTGCGTACTATCTTTTCATTCCAATCTTCACTGCTCATGTGTTTGCGTTGTTCGAAAAGCTGTAGTAGCATACGTTCGCCATCCTTGAGGCCAGTCTCTCCGAAGTTGTTGCGTAAGAATCGGCGGACGAGTTCCATTTCAGAATGCATGATGCGTCCATCGACTTGTATGACATGAGCCGCCAACACCATGAGAGAAAGAAGAAAACTGTTGGAAGAGACCGATTCTGGTCGTTTGCTGTCTCCGTGAGAAAGAGAAGAAAAGAGATTGTCGAATAGTGATCCGATAAAGAAACCGGACAAGGCACCAAAGAATCCATGACCAAAAATAAAACCGAAGAGGGCTCCTATCCATTTGCCATTTGCCATAAGTATCGCTTTTTAGCTTTTAGAGTTTACTTTTAAATCTACATTCTCCTTGCATTGTGTTTGAAACATGTTCCTGTCTGTTTTCGATAGAGGATAAAACACTTGCTAATGGACCTCGGTCGATAGCAGGATTCAGATGGTGGTATTTTGAAAAAATGTTGTAAGTCACTTGGTTGTTGTTGTCAGAAACATTCATCGGAAAAGTGCAAAAGTGCAATTTTAACATTTATCGCACTCATGTGTCAAAGATTTCAGTGACGTTCGGACGTGTGCACATGTCAAGGAGGTTCAACAGCCTGTTGAGAATGTGCTTCATATCTCCGCCTCGTCCAGTCCGGTGATTTGTGCTATCTGGCTCAGCGGCATCCCGGTGGCTTTCAGCGATTGGGCAATGGCAAGAGCCTTTTGGCGTTCGCCTTCCGCCCGACCTTCCGCCCGACCTTTCTTCCTGCCGATGGCTTCGCCCTCAGCCAATCCCTCTGCGCGTTCGTTCTTCATCACCGAGAGGTTTGTGCGGTAGGTGTCGATGCTGATGTTGTATTGCTTGCGGTCCTCGGGGTTCATGTGTATGAGCTCCGC
>DCGR01000002.1 GCA_002315285.1 Bacteroides sp. UBA1773
GGTTCGAGTCCTATCAGGCGCACAATCCTGAACTGACAGATTATTGTTAACCCCACGAATTATGATAAGACCGATTATCAGCCAAGATGCTGTCAACACATTTTCCCAATGGGTTGACACCGCCAACAACATCGTTGTGATAGGCCACATCAATTCCGATGGCGATTCCATCGGATCCACCTTGGGCATGATGCACTACCTCTCGGCACTTGGCAAGCAAGTACAAGTAATGGTTCCAAACTACTTTCCCGACAATCTCAAGTGGATGCAGGGAGCCAAACGGATACTGCTCTTCGACCGCAACACCGCCACCTGCAAGGAACTATTGCAACAAGCCGAACTCATCATCTGTCAGGACCTCAACGAGCCCAGCCGAATGGGAAGCATCGCCGATGCGTTGGCTCCCCTACCTACCCATAAGATACTCATCGACCACCACCTCAACCCTGCCCCCTTTGCCGATGTCACCATCTCACATCCCAAGGCATCATCGGCCAGCGAGTTGGTGTTCCGCCTCATCTATCAGGCAGGAGGTTTGGCCACATTGCCTAAAGCAGCAGCCGAGTGCATCTATTGCGGCATGATGACCGACACTGGCTCCTTCACCTTCAATTCCAACGACCCACAAGTGTTCCACATCATAGCCGAACTCATCGGCAAAGGCATCGACAAGGACCAGATTTACCGTAACGTCTATAATACCTGTAGCGAAGGACGCCTCCGTCTGCAAGGCTATCAGCTTTACGAGAAAATGCGTATCTATCCAGAATACGGAGCAACCCTCATCACGATGAGCCACGACGAACTCAAGCGATTCAAATGCAACAAGGGCGACACCGAAGGCAATGTAAACATCCCACTCACCATGAAAGGTATCAGCCTTTCGGCTTTCTTACGCGAGGACATCGAACAAAACTGCATACGCGTTTCGCTCCGCTCCGTAGGCAATGTTCCCTGCAACAAGATTGCAAAGGATTTTTTCAACGGAGGAGGACATTTCAATGCCTCAGGCGGTAGTGTTACCTGTACGCTTGAACAAGCCGTACAGATCTTCGAAGAGGCACTCCACAAGTACAAGGACGAAATTACGACAAAGCCCAACCCAACAAAATAATCCAATCATTCGTCTTTGGTTTTGCTCCCGATTTAACCTCTAAATCTTTTGGGAAAAGTGAAATTTCCATAATAGCAGCATCAAAAACATCACTATTCAAGAACCTTTTACTATCTTCGCAGCAATTTTAGTACATGCAGCAAGGAACTTATAGCAAACAACAATGAAGAAAGTCACACTATCATTCATAATGGTCCTTCTCGGAGTCATCACTTTCCAATCGTGCAACAACGGAAAAACCTATGCCGAATACAAGAAGGAAGAGCGAGAAGCCATCCGCAAGTTCATAGAAGTGAACAACATCAAGGTCATTGACAAGGATGAGTTTCTTGCCAATGACACCACCACCGACGTATCGCAAAACGAATATGTCCTGTTTTCCGACAATGGTGTCTATATGCAAATCATCGACCGGGGGAAAGGCAGTCTCATGGCCATAGGCCGTCATGAGCTGTTGGCACGCTATTGGGAATACAAGATAACCGAAACCGGTGAGCTCGACACACTGTCCACCAATGCAATGGGAACCTTGTTCCCATACCCCGACGAGTTGATTGTCACCAGAGACAGCACCTCATTCAGCGGCAGCTTTTCTACGGGTGAGATGAGCAGCATGTACGGAGCATCCGTCCCCGGAGGATGGTTGTTGCCGTTCAAATATCTGAAAACCGGACGTGCCACCTCCGCACGTGCGAAAATACGCATCATCGTTCCCCATTCTGAAGGGACATCCACTGCATCATCCTACATCTATCCCACATTTTACGAAATCACATATCAATTGTCACGATGAGTCTGATCAAATCCATATCTGGCATCCGCGGCACCATCGGAGGCCGCACAGGCGAGGGGCTTACACCCCTTGACATCGTCAAGTTCACCTCAGCCTATGCCACCCTCATCCGTCGCACCACAGCCGTCACCAGCAACAAGATTGTTGTAGGCCGCGATGCACGCATCAGCGGGCCAATGGTCAAGAACATAGTTTGCGGCACCCTCATGGGAATGGGCTTCGATGTGGTCAACATCGGACTCGCCTCAACCCCCACCACCGAAATGGCTGTTGTCATGGAAGGAGCTTGTGGGGGCATCATCATCACAGCATCCCACAATCCCCGCCACTGGAACGCCTTGAAGCTGCTCAACCATCTAGGAGAGTTCCTCAACAAGGACGAAGGCAACGAAGTGCTTCGGATAGCCGATAGCGAGGACTTCGAATATGCACCTGTCGAAGCATTGGGCTCCTACACTGAGAACGACAACTACAACCAGCGTCACATCGACCAGGTACTGGCTCTGCCCCTTGTCGATGTGGAGGCCATTCGCAAGGCTCGCTTCAAGGTCGCCATCGACTGTGTCAATTCTGTCGGAGGCATCATCCTGCCACAGCTGCTGCAACAACTGGGTGTGGAGAAAGTGGAAAAGCTCTACTGCGAACCCACCGGCGATTTCCAGCACAATCCGGAACCGCTTGAAAAGAACCTGGGCGACATCATGAGGCTCATGAGCCGAGGCGAGTACGATGTGGCCTTTGTGGTCGATCCTGATGTCGATCGACTGGCATTCATCTGCGAGAATGGCAGCATGTATGGCGAGGAATACACCCTCGTCACTGTAGCCGACTACGTGTTGCGCCACACCCCAGGCAACACAGTGTCCAACCTCAGTTCCACCCGTGCCTTGCGCGATGTGACCCGTCGTTATGGCGGGCAATACAATGCAGCGGCAGTGGGAGAGGTCAATGTCGTCACCAAGATGAAAGAGACTCATGCGGTCATCGGAGGTGAAGGCAATGGAGGAGTCATCTACCCCGCACTCCATAGCGGTCGCGACGCATTGGTAGGCATCGCCCTGTTCCTCAGCCATCTGGCACACGAGCAGAAGACCGTCACGCAATTACGAGCCACCTATCCCACTTATTTCATAGCCAAGAACCGTATCGACCTCACCCCCGAAACCGATGTCGATGCCATCCTGGAGCAAGTGAAGGAACGCTACCACAACGAGGAGATAAACGACATCGATGGCATGAAGATAGATTTCCCCGACAAATGGGTACACCTACGCAAGAGCAACACCGAGCCTATCATCCGCGTCTATTCCGAAGCATCCACCATGGAAGCGGCCGAAAGGCTCGGACAAGACATCATGGACATTGTCTATAGCCTCACGAAACAATAATCCACAGCACTTCTGGCACCAGCCTTCCCGCTTCGCGCCAGGAGTGCTTTTTCATTTCACTTTTCAATTCCAATAGTATGAAGACATTCCTATCCATCACACTGCTTTTCCTCTGCACAGCGTTTGTCAAAGCCCAGCAACCAGGCGTCCTCAACAACACCACCATCGATGGATTCCGCCCCATCTGGTTCGACTTGGGTCAGAAAACAGAATATGGCTCAAAGTATTGCGGATCCTTTGGCACCTACACGGTGAAACACCGTCCGCTGGCCATCTACGATGCCTCCACCCAGCGCACATACTTCGTGTATGGAGGTACCACCACAGCCGAAGAACGCCACCTGCTCTGCATGGTCAGCTATTTCGACCACACAACCGGACTTGTTCACCGCCCAACCGTAGTCTATGACAAGGGCGACGTGAACGACCCACACGACAATCCCTCCATCCTGCTCGACCCCGAAGGCTACCTTTGGATCTATGTGTCAGGACGCAACACCTCCCGCCCGGGATTCATCTATCGTTCCACCAAGCCCCACGACATTTCCCATTTCGACTTCGTATGGACCGGCACCATCACCTATCCCCAATGCTACTACATCGAGGGGCAAGGCCACTTCCTCTTCTTCACCCGCTACGACGGTGTGCGTCAACTCTTCTTCCAGACCTCACCCGATGGCCGTCATTGGAGCGACTACAAGCAGTTGGCAAGCATCATTGACCCGAGCATGGGCGAAAAAATGTCAGGACATTATCAAATATCAGGTCGATACGGCAACAAGCTTGCCTTTGCGTTCAATCGCCACCTGAATGGCAACTGCGACACACGCACCAACATCTATTACATGCAAACCACCGATTTCGGCAAGACCTGGACGTTGGTTGACGGCACTCCCATCGACATTCCCGTTACAGACCGCAATTCCCCCTGCCGCATTCTCAATCTCGAAGTGGAAGGAGAAGACCATTCACACATGAATGGAAGCATTCAGCTTCACGTCCATCATGAGGGGAAGAATTGCTACATCAAGGACCTCAATTTCGATGAGCAAGGCAATCCCATCATTCTCTACCTCACCAGCCACGGTCACAAGCCCGGGCCACAGGCCGGCATGCGCCAGTGGTATGTGGCCCATTACACAGGCGAATCATGGTTGTTCCATCACATCACCGAATCCACCAACAATTACGACAGCGGTAGCCTTTACGTAGAAGGAACCACATGGACCGTCATCGCACCACTCGAGGCCGGACCGCAACGTTGGGGTCAGGGTGGCGAAGTCGTGGCCTACACCAGCACCGACAAGGGTGTCACTTGGCAGAAGACACGTCAATACACCTCCAACTCGCCTGCCAACCACTGTTATGTACGTCGTCCAGAGCAAGCACGTGATCCCTTCTATGCGTTCTGGGCCGATGGCAATCCGGAACTGCTCAGCCCCTGCCACCTGCATTTTGCCGATTCGCAAGGTCACGTGTGGCGACTCCCCGACACCATGGAGGGCGAATGGGCCACCCCAGAGCCTGTCAGCTTCATCAGCGATGAAGAGCTGAGGATGCTGAGCCGATAACCATAGCCCCATCTGCCATCCATTGCGACATACAGTTTCGAAGCCTATCATTGTGGTAGGCTTCATCTGTTTAATGAAGATTGGGTGGCTGATGCCTGATTACTGACAGATTTTGAGGCCTCTCGAAAAAATTTACTGGCCTCTGACAGATAGATTACTGGCCTCTAATACTCTATTTACAGGCCTCTTGTAGGGAGACATATCCGCATCTGTTTGCTTAGCCTATAGCTTATCGGACAGCAAATCTGCCTTCGGCTAAAATTGCTACGCATAAAATCATGAAAGCTATTAGCAACTATACAACCAATATCTTATGCGTCAGACAACCCTTGGGCAAACCGAACGCAATGAAGCTCGCTCCAATTGCTGAGGTGAAGCCAAGGATCAAAAATGACAGTTTAGAATTTTATGCGACAGCAATTTTACGATTCGAAAAATCGATTATCGGTTTTGATGGATGGACCGAAGGACTGGACGGTTGGTCATGTTGGACCGTTGAGAGCTCGCCTCCCAATGGGCCAGCATGAGCAACAAGCCACAAGGCTCATCAGAGCCTCCATCCATCAAAACATTTTCCTCTTGATGAAAATGCTTGACTTCACACCCTGTCGATGAAATCGCCCCAATGCAGTGACGAATATCAAGAAAAATTGCGCCAGCAATCGAAACATTTGCTGATTGTTCGTTTGCTTGGGATTCTCAAATGTTGTTCAGTTCTCTATTATTTCAGGAATTTATCAAGTATCAATTTCGTGTTAGATGGCTGGTCGGTTTCTCCGACATAGAATTTCTGGACACCCATGCCAGAAAACCAATTGTGAAGAATTGATTCCATCCGGTCTTGTTGCTTTAGGTCGAATGGGTTGACTTCCAGCATCAACACCTCCAAATCTTCAAGTCCCTGACGTGAAACTATCAAGCCGGAATTTGGATTTGATAAAGTCTGGGGAAGAATATAGCTATAGTTATTCCCATCCCTTACCTTGTTGGGTGCGTAGAAGATATAACCATCAGTCAGAATTACGATGATGTTGCGCGAATCTTCCCTTATGCAATAAGTATCAACTTGTTTTTTGAAAAATCCCCAAATATCACTGCCAATCCAATTCTTGTCCTTGAGAGTCGCATCGTAGATTTGAGTCAGGCTGGACTCGAATTTGGCTTGAAATTCAGTGAGAATCTTCTTCTTCTCTGCCGGTTGTGCCTTGCTCAGGTCCATCTCAAGGTCGTTGGAGAGCAGTGCTGTTGTTGAGTCGTTTGGTGTGGGGTAAAAGAACACTTTGATCCTATCTCTTGAAGGAAGTATTTTCTGAGCCACAGAATGGTTCTTGACGATCTCAGTCAGGTATTTCACAATCTCAATGTCTTTCTCCTTTTGACTTGGCGTCATACCACGAGCCAATCTGTCGGACAGGTCAAGATATACAGAGATGTTCAGAGGTCTATTCGCATTCGCCAGCTTAGCTGAATCCGCACTTGATGTTGCTTGACCTTGATTGCTTCCGCCGCACGACACAAGTGTTGCTGTCATGGTGGCGATTATTACGATTAATGCAAATGTCCTAATTTTCATCATCACTATATCTGATTGGTGGTTGTAATTGGGAAATCATATCATTGAAGATGTCTGTGGCCTCTTGTTTTTCGGCGGTTGACTTGCCAAGGGCAGAAAGGTAGGTCTGCCAGCCGGCAAAGAAATTGTTCAGTTCCAGTTTGATTTTGGCAATATCATGGCGGGTGCTGACGCCCATCTTGGATTCTACTTCCTTGATTTTTGGATCAATGCCTGAAACTTCGGCATGAAGTCGTAAGCATTTCTGTCGTTCTGATTCAAGTTGGCCTTTCGTATCATCAATCTTCTCTTCCATTCTCCTGCGCTTTTCCATGTTCAAGTCAAGGTTCTCCAAGGCTTTTATCCAGAATCCGAATACGAATCCCCAAATAAGATATGAAAAGAAGCCGAGACAGATAATGACCCAGAAGGTTGTATCCTCAAGAGCCAGGGAAACGCTGTATGGAGGAATTTCTCCCAATTGCATCATTGCGTCAAGGTCATATATTTTCTCGCAGATCTCAAAGGACAGAAGTGAATCGAATCCAAAAGCCACGACAATAAGAAGAGGTATTTTCAGATATTTCAACCATCCCTGCTCACGTTCCCATCGGCTTAATACGAAGCCAAACGCAAGAAAGATAAATGGCATGAACAAGATGAACATCAATTCTGCAAAACCGTCATTCCATGCATTTGCAATGGCTTGGGAGTCAAATATTGCCTGCGAAAGCACGAAATTGCCACCTGCTATGTTGCTTATGCCAAACTGCTTGAAAAAGGCAGAGTAACCTACCGAACTATAGAAAATGAAGAAGTAGATAGAGAAAGGAAACAGCAATACACTCGATATGATGAAAGTGATCCAAGCATTGCTGTTGCGCTCTTTTGTCGCATGCCTTAATTTCGACAACTCCTCTTTCAATTCGGTCATTTCCACAGAAAGATATTTTTGCTTTTCCTGGGAATCCTCTATTTCTGCAAGCTTGTTCTTTCGTTCTGCTTCGAGGTTCGCCTTTTTTGCCTGTAGTTCCTTACGGAGTTCTTCCTGTAATGACTCATCACGTTCTTGTTCCTTGCAAATACCGAAATAAACGGTTTGAAGACATGGAGCAAGTGTAAAGGGATTGCCCTCTGACAATCCTGCAATACGGAATCCATACTGATTGTAGGTTTCGCCGTCCTTGCGGACATGTGCTCCATCTTCGGACATTATTTGCTGTCCGACGGAACTTCCGTTAAACTCATTCATTGATTCCATGAAGAATATTTGCTGTGGATTTGTTGGTTATTACACTTTTAAACGGTTTCTCAATACAATTTGTCCGTTATGCGCAGCACATGTTTGCTGTTGTCTATCTCGATTTTTCCTAATCGGCCAAGCACTGACTGTCCGAGCAGGAGAGGTGCCTTCTGGTTTTGTACAACCGAAGCTTTCACGTTCGAAAGCTCAAGGCCTGCGAAATCCACTTTCTTCAGGTTTATGACGGTACCTACATTCACGTTTCCGGTGGCATCGTAGAAATAAGTGTTTCCAATCACGTCATTCTTGCTCAGGTAGTCATTCTTCATCATGAAGGTTGCCTCTATCTGCGACAAGGACACGTCGCTGGCTCCGGTGTCGAAGATGAAATAGAGAGGAAGCCCATTGATCGTACACTTCACATTGCACAAGCCGTTGTCGCTTCCTTTGGTAAAGGGAACCTCTACTGTCTTGTCCATTCCTGGCTGTCGGTTTGGAGTCTTCGTGTGGGGAGATTGTTCTTTTGCCCTATCGCCATACTTTTGAATCAAGGTCTTGAATTCCTGCATGTCGCGCAGTACGTCCAGGTCGTCGTCGTTGGAGATGTGAGCAAACCGCTTGAATCCCATGGACAATGCTTTCTCCAAATACTGTAGGGCATCGGTTTTCCTGCCCATTCGTGCATACAGACAGGCTGCATTGTGGTAATTGCCCATGTCGGCAGGCTCTCTTGCAATGATGCTGTCCATCATCTCGATAGCCTTGTGGTCGTTGCCCAATTCCTTGTAGGCAAATTGGATGTTATCGTAGTTCTTCGACTCATTTTCAAGAGCGATTACTTTCTCATAGTCCTCCTTGGCAAGCTCGTCATTCCCTTGTAACTTATACATGTCGGCCCGGGAGATGTAGGCATAGACTTGCTTAGGATTAAGGGTAATGGAAAGGCTCATGTCGTTTATCGCTCCATCGATGTCCCTGCTGTTTTCCTTGAACCATCCACGACGGTAGTATCCAAATGCATGGTCAGGATATTTGGCAAGTATCGAGTCCCATTGTGCTATCGCCTCCTTGGACTGCCCCATTTCATAAAGGGTGTTTGCCTTTTTTGTCAGCAGCGAAAGGTTTTCGGGATCCATGTTCAGGCCATTCTCGATGGTTTGCATGCAATTTTCGTATTGGTAATCTTCCCAATAGCATTCGGCAATGCGTTCAAGGAAAGTCAATGAGTTGTCGCGGCGGACAGCTTCTTCGTAGAAGTTGATGGCTTGTTGGTAGCATTTCCTGCTTTCATGGATAGTACCATTGTAATAGGGCCACTTCGCTTCGTTTGTTTCCTTGGCAGCTTGTATCTGGAGTTTTGCCTTCAACTGCGTGAATGGGGCATCGTCCAATTGTTGCATCAGATAGAAAGCTTTGGAATTGCCATCTATCTTGAGTGCCGTCGTGATGTCATCGGTAGCTTTGTCCCAGTCTTTCTTGCCGAGATGACTTTCTGCACGGAAAGCAAAAGCGTAAGAGTAGGTTGGGTGTAGTTTTGTTACATGGTCGAACTGCCTTATAGCTTCGTCCCAAAGCTGCTGCGCGTTGCGGTTTCGTCCGATACCCATATAACCCATCACTCCTCCTTGGTCGAGTTTGATGAGTTGATTGTAGTCCGCATCAGCCAGGTCGTATTTGGCTTGTTCGTAATAGATTTGAGCCCGTTCCTCGTAAGCATTGTCATCTGTTGGATTAGCCTTGATGGACAGTGCATAGTCATTCATCGCATGGATTGTGTCTTGCAACGACAGATGGACTTCTGCCCGGACATTGTGAGCTGTAGCCAAGAATTCCACATCCTTTTTCGGGAGGTTTTGCAATGCGAGGTTGGCCGCAGTCAAGGCACGCCCATATTCTTCCTGACTGTGACGAATCAAGGCAATCCAGGTGAAGGCATAGCCGTTTTTCGGATTATCCTTGATTTCCTTATTGAAATATTCCAACGCTTCTGTCGTGTTTTCCTTTTCAAGGGCTTCCATTCCCCTTTGGTAATTATAGGATGTAGGGCGCTGTGGTTGGTCCTGTGGGAAAACACTTGCCATGATGTGGCAAAGTAAAGTGAGCAAAAAGAGTCGCATGATTTTTTGGTTGACAACTTATGGATGATTCATACAATGTGTCCAATGAGCCTATAGGGTGGTATACCGTTCTGCCAATTCTTCTATGGAATTGGCGATACGCGGTATGTTCAGCATGGTTGCCACCATTACGCATGAGAGAACCAGCACACACAGGATGAGACTGAAAATGGTGAAGGCATTCTTTCCCGCTGCTGTCGGGAATATGTCCAGATTGCACACCATGTCGAATACTCCGAGAATACCAATCAGAGTCATAAGGCACAACATGATGACACCTGCCTTTGTCACTGTTTTTTCAATCTTCTTTGTTTTCATTTTCCTTGATTTTTAGTACTACAATGATGCCTTTTCGTCTCACGGAGAGCCTTCAAAACACTACAACCGTTGAGTGTAGCGCAAAGGTACAAACAGATATTCTCATAAAAACGCAAAACAGTTTCCACAAGGCTTGTGGAAACTTCATTTTCATGTCAGGGTTTGGCAGTGAAGAGCCTTCCTCCTAAGGGCGAAAACAGATAACCAGCCAATTACATATCGATGGCCTGATAGATTTTTGTCGGGAACCGTTCCATCTGCTCCTTGATGGGTATTTCCGAGTCGGGGTCTATTTCATGATAACGGTGTTCGCTTCCCCATATACCCGATTCCTTGTCATCTGAAAGAAAGATTGAATGCCAAAGGAATCCATGCTTGAATACGGAAAAATCCTGGGGATAGAGCATGCCTTCCTTGATGTCCTCGTAGTCCGCCTTGACAATGTTCAGGCCATACCAGTATTGCCATCTCTCAATCCAATCGGCATTGTCATCGAAGAATCGGTGTAGCTTTTCGTTGTATTCGGTTTCCACATACACAAGCTGATTGGTTTGAAGATACAGTTTCCTTTTTTCGAAGAAAAGGAATTTGCCATCCTTTTGTGGCGCGACGTGATTTCCTGCCACCAAGGGAATTTCCCTGTTCTCGATTTTCTCTTTCAGGGCTTTTTGAGCTTGCTCTTCTTTGGTTGTCCACACCTTGTCTGTTGGGTCGTAGAATTTCCCTTTTCTTTTTCTGTCGATGTAGTGCCACACCTTTTCAAAAAGAAGGACAAGTGGGACAAAAAGTAGGAAGGGTGATGCGATGACGTACACAATTGACAAGAAGATGTAGGTGTTTCCTTCTGCCACCCATTCCATTATCTTGCACAGGCGTTCCAGCGTTTCCAGTTTCATGGCTCCTTTTCCCAAACGACAAGGTTGCGTGGAATGGAAATCAGTTTCTCCGAGGCACGAAACCCTTGGATGTAATAATTACAGGCGATGCTATCGTGAAAACGCAAGATGAAGGCTTCCTTGATGCGTGTGCATTTCTCGTTGATGGAATTGTTGCATGGATCCGTCAGGTTCATGATGTTGGGGCTTATCTGTGGAGTGAACCCTGATCTCATTTTTTCATCGATGTCGTTTTTCCTTGCCCTTATGGCACGGTATATTATCTCAAGTTCGGTTTGGTAGTCGGGTAGGTCTTTGAAGTGTATGCCTTTCTCATGTCGCAGGAATAAGATGAAGACAGCTTTTATGATAGGCTCCATGTATATCTTCATATTGTCGAAATCGTTCAGGATGATTGTGAAATCCCAGGCTATGGTTATCCGGCTCAATTTGGGACAAGGCTTCACGTATTGTGCTATGATGGCTTCGCTAATGCCTTTAAGCCTGACGGTCTGCAGTTTCTCTTGCACTTCCAGCAGGATTTTTTCCATTTCCGCATTGAAATTTTCATCGGCGGTGCCTTCGCTCGGGATGCGCGCCGCTTGGAAATACAACCGATTCCAACTCTTGAGTGTGCCTAATTCTGGCAGCATTTCGTCTAAGACCTCCTTGGGGTGCATCCTGGCTTCGGCACCATCGAAGGAGATGAAGTCGAATGAGTAGGTTGACTTGTTGATGTGGTACCCTATGGTTGAATCGTTGTACCAGCAAAATCCGTTGGGTACCTTGGAACGGTTCTCGGGATATACCATGTAATCGAGCAGGAAACTGCTTTTCAGGCCATGCTCGAAATTGTCGTTGTCGATGGGGGTGGCTTTGGGGTTGGCTGTGCGATATGCCACCATTGCTTCTGCCATTTCCCTTGTGACGCGGATGTATGGCAGATAGATGAAAGTATAGCCTTTGGAGGCACACATATCCTTGATCAGATCGAAGTTTTCCTCGATGAAAAGGTTCGCCTCTTCGTCGTATTCATTTTCTATGTAGAAAATCTCCTTGACTTCCGGGTCGAAAGGAATGTTGAATACTCTTAGTCCACAATGCTCTATCTTATAAGTCGGATGCCATGGGCGATGCCCGTCATGGTAATCGCTGTCAAGGTGGTATTCCTTTTCTTTGTTCCTTTTGTTGCTTGCCTTGTTTTCAAGCCAGTTTTTCGCCAAAGCGAACAAGACAAAATACGCGGTGAATGCTACGACAATGATAATGATTATAATTGTGGTGATCATATCGAATCAAATGTTTTTCCGGTTTGAAAACAGTTTGGTGAGGTGCAGCGTTTGTCCGATGACTTTGGTCACCTCGTTTGAGATGTTCAGCTTGTAAACGAGTAGAAGTCCGGAACATCCAATGAGGAGTGTACGGATAGACAAGTCAAGCCATGGTGAACGTGAGGTAAGCGAAGGAATGAACAGGTTTATCCCCCATAGGATTATCAGCAGTAGTATGAGGATGAGGGTGTTGCGAGTGAAGGGATTGCCATGCACTTTCCGTTGAACGATGAATTGCTGATAACTGTAGCTGATGACACAGGTGATGAGTGAGGCGAAGGCTGCGCCAGAGATTCCCATTCGTGGTATGAAGTAAAGGTTGGTGACGATGGTGACGATGGTGAGGAATGCGGAAATGAATAGCGACCAATAGTAATATCTTGAAAACTGGATAAGCACACCTCCGAACACTAAAGTGGTCGAGATGAGTTTTGACAGGCCGAGAAACAGAACCACATACCTCCCCTCGGCAAATGTCTCTCCGTTGGGGATGATGGCATAGATGTTGTCCATGTTGACCCAGATGAGCAGGAAGATGAAGCCAGAGGCCATCAATTGGTGGAGAGAAACCTGTTGATAGAGCTGATTCGCTTTGTGGAAATCTCCATTCTTCAATGCTTCTGCTGCCAAGGGGGTTGAGATGGCTGAGATGGAACGCGATGGCATATCGATGATGTTAGCCATGTAAAAGGCAATGGTATAGACACCTGCACTATAGAGACCTTTCAGCGAGGAGAGCATGAAAATGTCGAGTTGCGATATGATGTTGCCCGTGACAACCGACAACAGAAGGAAACCGGAATATTTGAGGAACTTGTTCCTGAGCTCTTTGGTGATGAAGGATGAATCATGCTTTATGGAGAAGGGGGTTGTCCGGCTTACGTACATTGTGTCGGCAAGCATACACATGCCGTATGCCACCAACAGGGCTATCAACAGCGTGGAAAGACCGATGTAATGGAATGCGAAAAGCAAATAGGCTACAAGAAGCAGGATGCGAAGCAGTACCTCACGAACCCATTTGGGGAATGCTATCCGTAGATTGATGTTGGAGTAGGTTTCGAAGGCTTGCCAAAACGTGAGGATGAAAATGAGGGGAACAACCAGGTAGAAAAAGTCGGTGAAGGCTGCTGACTTGGCTGAGAAAAATCCTACAATTGGTGTCTTGCATAGGCAGTAGATGAGGGAAACCAATAGGGTGCCAATGAACGGAATGAGCAAATAGTAGAAGAGGAACCCATGGTTCTGGGTGCGTTCGTCCTTGAAGTAAGGGAAAAAACGCATTCCCGATGAGACGATGCCCAACAAGGCGAATCCAGCACACAGGGTTCCTACTTCATAAAACACTTTGGTCAGTCCAATGACTTCAGGATCAAGGTACTTGGTGACGATGAAGAATTGGGTGACAAAGCCTAAAGCAGCACCGATGTACGTATAGATTGTCCCTTTTATGGATTGGCGAATGATTACTCCCATGATATGGCTGTTGTTCTAATGGACTACAAAATTATATCATTCCATTCAATTCGACAAGAGCCGGACGCATATCATGGAGAAAAATGTCGGCCATCAGTTGTCTGTTTTCCCTTTCCTTCAGGGAAGATGGGAAGGGGGGTAGTCATTATGGTTTTGGCCTTGGTTGTCATCATTGTCATCTTTTCTGCGTTTTTTTTGTGAAATTCCATGGAATTGTGTATTTTCGTCACGAATTTGCATTAATTACATACAGGAATGAAAAAGACCTTATTTTTAGTAGCCTTATGTGTAGGCTCCCTGTGCATACAGGCACAAACGAAGGATGGTGGCATCAGCAGTGACATGATGAACCAAATCAGACAAGGGTACCAAGGAACAGCGGCACAGAAGGCTGTGAAAAATGCCTTGGCGCATACCGCACTGACGACCTTGGCCACGAGTGCCGACAATCTGAACGCCGTAGATGACCACTTCACCTATCGGGTACCTACGGTTGGCATCACGAACCAACGCAGTTCTGGACGCTGTTGGTTGTTCTCGGGACTGAACGTCCTGCGCTCCAAGATGATCCAGAAGTATGATTTGGGACGGTTTGAGCTCTCGCAGAATTACTTGTCGTTTTACGACTTGTTGGAGAAGTCGAACCTGTTTTTGCAAGGCATGATTGATACTCGTACAAAACCAATGGACGACCGCACGGTGGATTGGCTGTTTGCCAACCCCATTGGCGATGGAGGACAGTTTACGGGTGTGAGCAACCTTGTCACGAAATACGGCGTGGTGCCGAAGGAGATCATGCCGGAGACTTTCCAAAGCGAGAACACCACAGGCATGATGACCGTGCTGAAGATGAAACTTCGTGAGTTTGGCCTGGAGCTTCGCGACATGAAGGATGTGAAACAGCTGAAGGGTCGTAAGACAGCCATGCTTACGGAACTGTACCGTATTCTGGTGGAATGTCTGGGGGTCCCTCCAACGGAGTTCGACTATACGCTCTACAACAAGAAGGGTGAAGTGCTGAGTAGCAAGTCATATACGCCACAAGGCTTCTACCAGGAATATCTGGGCCTTGATCTGGAAAACAATTACGTCATGCTGATGAACGACCCGAGTCGTGCGTATAACAAAGTGTATGAGATAGACTATGACCGCCATGTGTATGATGGCCAGAATTGGTTGTACGTGAATCTGCCGGTTGAACGTATCAAGGAAATGGCGATCGCTTCAATCAAGGACAACACTGCCCTTTATTTCAGTTGTGATGTGGGTAAGTTCCTTGACCGTGTAAAGGGCACCTGCGATTTGAAGAACATCGATTATGCCTCGTTGTTCGACACTCGGTTCCCGATGGACAAGAAGCAACGCATCCAGACTCATGCCAGCGGTTCAAGCCATGCCATGACCTTGATAGCCGTTGACATGGACAAGCAGGGAGCTACCACGAAATGGATGGTGGAGAACAGTTGGGGTGAGACCACGGGCTGGAAAGGGAACATCATCATGACCGACGAGTGGTTCAATGAATACATGTTCCGTCTGGTGGTGGAGAAGAAATACGTGCCTGCCGATGTGCTCGACCTGTTGAAGCAGGCTCCCACTTTGCTGCCAGCTTGGGATCCGATGTTCATGCCAGAAGAATAGCAACATGCAAAAGGGGAAACACTACGATGTGATAATAATCGGGGGTGGTGTCACAGGTGCAGGAACCGCCCGCGATTGTGCCATGCGAGGACTGAAGACCTTGCTGGTGGAGCGCTATGACGTTTCGGCAGGTGCCACTGGGCGAAATCACGGTTTGTTGCATAGTGGTGCACGCTATGCGGTGACCGATCAGGAATCGGCCGCTGAGTGTATTCGTGAGAACTTGATATTGAGCAGGGTGGCACGTCACTGCGTAGAGGACACTGATGGATTGTTCATCACTTTGCCTGAGGATGACCTGGCATTCCAAAGCACTTTCATTGGGTCGTGTCAGGCAGCCGGCATTAAGGCTGAGGCGATAGACCCGAAAGAGGCCATCCTGCTGGAGCCCTCGGTGAATCCGACCCTGACGGGAGCCGTGCGTGTACCCGACAAGTCCGTTGACCCCTTCCGCCTGACCACTGCCAACATCCTGGATGCCAGACTGCATGGCGCAGAGATCCTTACTTATTGCGAAGTGGTGGATTTCATCAAGGATGGCAGCAGGGTGGTAGGCGTGAATCTGGTGAACAACAACAGGGCGAAATTCACGGCATATTCGGAGATTGTCATCAATGCGGGAGGTATATGGGGACAACACGTAGCAGAAATGGCTGGCACCAGGATAAGCATGTTTCCCGCGAAGGGAGCATTGCTCATTTTCGGCCATCGTGTCAACAATCTGGTACTCAACCGTTGTAGGAAGCCTGCCGATGCAGATATTCTTGTGCCTGGAGATACTATTTGTATTATTGGCACCACATCGAGTCGTGTTCCTTTCGATGAGGTGGATAACATGCGTGTCACTCCGGAGGAAGTGGATTTGCTGTTGCGTGAGGGACAGAAACTGGCCCCAAGTCTTGCACAAACCCGTATCTTGCGGGCTTATGCAGGTGTTCGTCCGCTGGTGGCATCCGACAGTGACCCAACGGGACGTAGCATCAGCCGAGGCATTGTGTTGCTCGACCATGAAACGCGCGATGACATTCCAGGATTCATCACCATTACGGGTGGAAAGCTTACCTCTTACCGATTGATGGCGGAACGGGCCACCGACCTGGCTTGCGAAAAGCTGGGTAAGGAAAAAGCCTGTCGGACGGCCGATGTGTGCCTGCCAGGTTCGGAACCGGAAGAACCTCAACCGAAGACCATTTTCAATCTTCCCCAACTCTCCCAGTTGGGGCAGCGTGCGGCTAAGGGACGACATGGCACCATGAGTGAGAAGATTTCCGTCAAGACGGAATACGATGGTTCCTTGGTATGTGAATGTGAGGAGGTGTCAGTAGGCGAAGTCAATTATGCCATCGATGAGTTGCATGTCCACAACATGGTAAACCTCCGTCGTCGGACCCGAGTGGGTATGGGCACATGCCAAGGTGAATTGTGTGCTTGCAGGGCTGCGGGCTTGCTGGCCAAGGCGAATGGTTGTGCCATCCAGGCAGAGAAGGACCTTGCATCCTTTTTGCAGGAACGTTGGACAGGCATGTATCCCATAGCATGGAATGAAACCATTAGCGAGGTTCAGTTTATCTCTTGGATTTACGAAGGTATGTGTGGATTGGATAACATAGCGGATTGAAAGGATGAGATTTGATACTATTATAATAGGTGGCGGATTAAGCGGCCTGATGGCTGGCATCAATCTGATGCAACGGGGGCAGCGTTGTCTGATTATCTCGTCGGGACAGAGTGCCTTGCATTTCTTCTCTGGCTCGATGGAACTGTATGGAGTGGAGGGGTGTCCGATGGAAGCGATCGCACGGCTTCCGGAGTCTCATCCTTACTCAAAAATAGGGGTTGACAATATACAAGCCATCATCGATACCGTAAAACCTTTTTTCCAGGAAATAGGTTTCATATTCAATGGCGATTCCAATGTGAATCATTATCGCATCACCCCCATGGGTACCTTGAAGCCTGTGTGGCTCACCATGGAGGAATATGCTCACGTCACCGATAGGAACAATTTTCCATGGCATCAGGCTGCATTGATCAACATTGAGGGATTCCTGGATTTCCATGCTTCGTTTCTGGCTGCAGGCTTGGGGAAACTGGGTGTTGAGAGTCGCATTGCCAATGTCACCCTCCCCCAGTTGGAACACATCCGGAAGAATCCTACCGAAATGCGTTCGACAAATATTGCCAAGGTTCTTACGGGCGATGTCATTCAACGATTGGCTGCCGAAGTGAATCTTGCCACAAACGATGCGGAAGTGGTCATCATGCCGGCTGTGGTAGGCTTGTATGGCAAGGAGGAAGTCAACAGCTTGAAGGACAAGGTCTATAAGCCTTTACGCTTTATCCCCACCATGCCGCCCTCCGTGCCGGGTATTCGTATGCAGATTGCCCTGCGACATTTCTTCCAGAAGATAGGTGGAGTGTATTTGTTGGGCGACAGCGTGGAAAGTGGCATTATCCGCAAGAACAGCTTGTTGGGCATTTCCACAACCAACCATGGTGAGATGCGCTTTGAGGCCGACAACTATATCATGGCCACAGGCAGTTTCTTCAGTCATGGATTGAGGGCTTCGGCTGATGCCATTTATGAACCCGTGTTGGACTTGGACACTGTGTTTGGTGGAGCACGTTCCAAATGGTATAATGAGAAACTGTTCGCCGAACAGCCTTACATGAAGTTCGGCATCGCTACCGACAACGAGTTTCATGCCTTGAAAGAAGGTACTGCCTTGCAAAACGTGTATGTGGTGGGAGCCGGACTAAGTGGTTTTGATGCCATCAAGGAAGGTTGTGGAGCAGGTGTGTCGATTACCACAGCCATTCATGTGGCGAATACGATCATAAACAAATCGAGCAATGGAACAGAACAGAAATGACAATAATTTCGAGCAATGCATAAAGTGTACTGTCTGCACGGTGTATTGTCCGCTGGCGGCTGTCAATCCTAACTTTGCTGGTCCGAAACAGGCTGGCCCGGATGGTGAGCGTTATCGGCTGAAGAATCCGCTTTATTATGACGAGTCGCTCGACTATTGCCTGAACTGCAAGCGATGCGAGGTGGCGTGTCCGTCGAATGTGAAGATTGGCGACATCATCCAGCGGGCACGTATGAAATACAGCAAGAAACGTCCTTCTTTGCGCGACTGGATGCTTGCCAATACCGACATCATGGGACGCCTGAACACCACCTTTGCTCCGTTGGTGAACCGGATATTGAAACTTCAAGCCACGAAGGGTGTGATGGAGGCGTTGTTGGCCATCGACCATCGACGCTCTTTCCCTGCCTATAGCAATCATAAGTTCACTACATGGTTCAAGATGCGTACCTGGCAACGAAGCTATAAGCACTATGTGACTTATTTCCATGGTTGTTACGTGAATTACAACTATCCGCAATTGGGTAAGGACTTGGTGAGGGTGCTTAATGCCATTGGTTATGGGGTTCATTTGCTGGAGGATGAGGAGTGTTGTGGCGTGGCCTTGATTGCCAATGGGCTGACAAGGCAAGCCCGCAAACAGGGAATGGTAAACCTTTTGTCCATCCGTAAGGTAGTGGCCAAGGGAGAGCAGGTGGTGACTACCAGTTCCACTTGTACGTTTACCATGCGCGACGAATATCCTTCTGTGCTGGGACTCGACAACGCCGATGTGCGCGACAGCATCGTGATGGCCACCAAATTCATCTATGAGTTGATGGATTCCGATCAGGTGCGCATTGCCTTTCGCGAGGATTTCCACAAACGTGTGGCCTATCACACTCCTTGTCACATGGAGAAACTGGGATGGGCGGTCTATTCCACCTCGTTGCTTCGCATGATACCTGGACTTGAATTGCTGATGCTCGAGTCGCAGTGTTGCGGTATTGCCGGCACATACGGATTCAAGAAGGAAAACTATGTGTATTCGCAAAAGATAGGCGAGGACCTTTTCAAGCAAATCAAGAGTATGCCTGTGGAGGTGGTTGCCACCGATTGTGAAACTTGCAAATGGCAGATAGAGATGAACTCGGGAATCCCTGTAGTGAATCCCATCAGCATATTGGCTGAGGCCATCGATTTCGAAAAGACAAAGAAACTCAATAAGGTTAAGTGATGATTTAAAAAATAACTTGGTATAAAATGTTCGATAACCTGGTACGCCTTTCCAAGGCAAAATCGTACCAACTTATTATTTGACCATCACTAAATCATGACACTAATTCAATAACGACATGAAAAAACAATTGCTTACCCTTGCCCTCGGACTCGCTTGTAGTCTTGTGGCTTTTGCCGATTCCTTCGATTATGGCAAAATTACTTCCCATCCCCGCCTTGTGTTCACGCAGGGAATGGAAGCATCCGTACAGAAAACCATTGACGGATATGCACCCATCCGTGCCGTCCACCAACGCATTATGGCGTTTGCCGACGAGACTCTGCGCGAACCTACTGTCTTTTTCCAGAAAGAGGGCAAACGCTTGTTGGGTGTATCGCGTTTTGCCTTGAAGCGCATCACCCACCTGGCATACGCCTACCGCATGACCCGCGACGAGCGTTATGCCCGTCGTGCCTTGCAGGAGTTGAAGGCTGTGAGCCGTTTCGAAAGCTGGAATCCCAGCCATTTCCTCGACACGGGAGAAATGGCCATGGCCGTGGCTATCGGTTACGACTGGCTGTTCGACTGGCTTTCGCCCAAGGACAAAGAGGAAATGATGAATGCATTAGTGACGAAGGCCTTTGATGCTACCGCCAACACATCGGATGCGTGGTTCTACAAAGGCAACAACAACTGGAATTCGGTATGCAATGCCGGACTCATTTATGGTGCGCTCGCCTTCTTCGAGAACATTCCCGATAGGGCAAAAAGCATGATTGAGAAGTCCATCGAGAGCAATCTCCTGCCCTTGCAACAGTATGCTCCTGATGGTGGCTATCCCGAAGGATATACCTATTGGGGCTATGGCACCACTTTCCAGATGATGCTTATCGAGGGATTGATTACGGCCCTTGGATCGGATGCCGGTTTGTCGGATAGTCCAGGATTCATGAAAACCGGTCGCTACATGCAGTACATGACAGGACCTTCGGGCATCAGCTTCAATTTCTCCGACTGCGGTAGTGTGGAACAGTGTAATACTGCCATGTTCTGGTTCTCTCGTCAGCTCAACGACCCCACCATGTTGTTTGTCGATTATGCAAAGGTGGACAGTCCTACGGTACAGTTCGAGGAAGACCAGCGGTTGCTGGTGATGTTGCCTATTCTGGCCTCACAGCAGGACCTGAGCAAGATAGCTCCCCCCACATCGCCCTTCTGGTGCAGCCGTGGCACCACTCCGGTGTTCATCTATCGTGGTGGATGGGAAAGCAAGGAAGATACTTATTTGGCCATCAAGGGTGGAACGGCTTCTGCCCCCCATGCCCACATGGATGCCGGCACATTCGTGTTTGAGAAATATGGTGTGCGTTGGGCCATGGATTTCGGTGCACAGAATTACTATTCGCTCGAAAGCAAGGGCGTGGATTTGTGGAATGGCGCGCAGGATAGCCAGCGCTGGGATGTGTTCCGCTATGGCAACAAGTGTCACAACACGCTTACAGTCAACGGACAACGGCACAACGTGAAGGGATTTGGCGAAATAACCAAGACTTACGAGACCAAGACCAAGCGTGGCGCGGAGATTGATCTCACCACCGTCTTTCAGGATTACCTTACCAGTGCTGTCCGCACGGCCATGGTCGATTTGCAGGACAATCTCATTATTACCGATAAGTTGCGTGGCGGCAAGGAGGATGCTGTGGTGACATGGAGTATGGTGACACCAGCCGAGGCTAAGATTGTGAACGGCAACACCATCGAGTTGACCAAGGATGGAAAGAAACTGCTGCTCAAGGTGAAAAGCCCTGCAAAGGTGGAAATGAAGATATGGACCACCGAGCCCGACCACGACTACGACTCACCTAATCCGGGAACCCTACGTGTAGGCTTCGAGACTAAGGTGAAGGCGAATGCCAACATTACACTGACAACTGTTTTACAATAATTCAAACAATATAATGATGAAGAAAACTGTTTTTATTCTTGCATGTTGTTGCTTATGGAGCATTGCAACCTTTGCCGACTCGTTCGACTATAACAAACTCACCCCTCATCCACGCCTTGTGTTCACAGCTGGTGAGGAAGTGGCAGTAAAGAAAACCATTAGTGAAAGCAAACCCGTGATGGCAGTTCATGAACGCATCATGAAGTATGCCGACGAAACCCTGACGGAACCAACGGCTTTTTATCGGAAGAACGGAAAACGTTTGCTTGGCGTGTCGCGTCAGGTATTGCGCAGGGTGACACACCTGTCGTATGCTTACCGTATGACCAAAGACGAACGTTATGCAGTCCGTGCACTTCAGGAAATGAAAGCAGCCTGTCGTTTCGACAACTGGAATCCCAGCCATTTCCTCGACACAGGTGAGATGACCATGGCCATAGCCATAGGCTACGACTGGTTGTATGGCTGGCTCACTCCTGCCGACAAGAAAGAACTGATGCGGGGCATCGTGAAGAATGGCTTTGAGGCTGCCGATGAGCGTACGCTCAACATGGGCAACAACTGGAACTCGGTGTGCAACGCCGGCATCACTTACGGTGCGCTGGCACTTTTTGAGGAAATGCCTGATGTGGCCAAGAAACACATCGAGAAGACGATGGTCAACAATCCTGTCTGTCTGGAGGTGTATGGTCCTGACGGTGGTTACCCGGAGGGTTACAACTACTGGAGCTATGGCACCAGTTTCCAGGTGATGCTGATGGAGGGGTTGCAGACGGCACTCGGTACCGATGGCGGATTGTCGCAGTACCCAGGTGTACTCCAGTCGGCCCGTTTCGAACAGTACATGTGTACTCCTACTGGTTCAAGCTTCAACTTCTACGACACTGTGAACCGTATGCAGTGCAACACCATGGAGTTTTGGTTCGCACGTCAGCTCAACGATCCGTCGCTGCTTTACCTCGAAATCCAGAACATCGACAATCCCGACCTGGTGTTCGAGGAGGACAACCGTTTGCTCCCCATGCTCCCAATATTCGCGTCCAGAATAGATTTGTCCAAAATTTCCAAACCCACTTCCTCTTTCTGGTTCAACCGAGGGAAGACACCCGTATTCATCTACCGTGGTGGATGGGACAGCAAGGAGGATACTTACTTTGCCATCAAGGGTGGTACGGCATCGTCGAGCCATGCGCACATGGATGCCGGTACGTTCGTCTTTGAGAAAAACGGCGAACGTTGGGCTGCCGACTTGGGTAGCCAGAACTATCTGTCACTCGAAAGTCGCAATGTGGATCTTTGGAACATGGAACAGAACAGCCAGCGTTGGGAAGTGTTCCGCTATAACAATCGCGTTCACAACACACTCACCGTGGACAATCAACTTACCAATGTGGCAGGTAAGGCCGAAATCGTGAAGACTTTCCAGACCAAGAGCAAGAAGGGTGCTGTTGTTGACCTAACTCCTGTATATGAAGGGCAGCTGCAAAGTGCCGTCCGTACGGCCGTACTCGATGCGAAAGACAATCTGACCATTACCGACAAGGTGCGCACTGGCAGTGATGAGGCTCTCATCGCATGGCGCATGGTGACAGCTGCCGATGCAAGGATTGTGGGCGACAATTGCATAGAATTGACACTCAATGGTAAGAAAATGCTGCTTACAGTGAAGAGTCCCGCCAAGGTGGAAATGAAAGTCTGGAGCAACGAGCCCGAACACGATTATGACTCACCCAACCCAGGGACCGTGCGAGTAGGATTTGAAGTCAAGGCTAAGGCTAATAGCAACATTACGCTTACAACCACGCTTCAATGAGCGAACAGAATGTAATGGGACAATTGAGGGCGATACGTCATGTCGCCCTCGATATGGATGGCACTATTTATATGGGCGACCATCTGTTCCCTTTCACATTGCCATTTCTGAATCGGCTGAAACAGTTGGGTGTCACGTATAGTTTCCTTACCAATAATCCGTCGAAATCGCTCGACGACTATTTGCTCAAGCTTCAACGCATGGGTATCCACGCTACTGAAGAAGAAATGTACACCACTACTGTAGCCACGATTGATTACATTCGAGCTCATTATCCTTCGGCACAGCGACTTTTCCTGCTTGGCACACCCAGTATGGTGAGCCAGTTCGAAAAGGCTGGGTTTACATCTACTGCTGATGACGCTGATGATGTGCCCGATGTGATTGTGGCCGCTTTCGACATGACCCTTGTGTATAGTCGTCTGT
Source organism: Bacteroides sp. UBA1773 (assembly GCA_002315285.1). Classification (GTDB taxonomy): domain Bacteria; phylum Bacteroidota; class Bacteroidia; order Bacteroidales; family Bacteroidaceae; genus DCGR01. The sequence goes on from DCGR01000002.1 coordinate 23,675, forward strand.
GCCGTGCCGCTTGGTGGATCAAACAAGGTATTCCTTACATTGCCACCAACCCCGACAAAGTCTGCCCCACCAACCAGCCTACGGTGCTGGTCGATTGTGGCAGCATCTGCAAGTGTCTCGAACATGCCACTGGCCGCTGTCCCGACATTACCTTAGGAAAACCCGATCCCAACATGCTTTTGGGAATCTTGCAACGGATGCAGTTACGACCAAATCAGATTGCCATGGTGGGCGACCGCATATACACCGATATCAAGATGGCACAACGTGCTGCGGCTTTTGGTGTGTTGGTGCTTAGTGGTGAGACTACTTTGGAGGTGGCGAAGTCGGCTCCTGAACCCCCTGACTTGATTTGTCGTGACATTGAGGAACTTGGCAATTTATTGGTAGAAGCAAACAAACATTCATTCATTTAATCGCTTGAAAGAAATATAATCATATTATTTTTACACAAACAAATAACGTATGGAAAAATCAATCAAATTCTTGCTGTCGATGGCATTGCTGGCTGTCTGTTGCAGCGTACAGACCGTGAAGGCCGATACGCCTCGGTCGGAGTATCCACGTCCACAATTCGAACGTTCCGAATGGCTGAACCTCAATGGCACATGGACCTATACTTTCGATTTCGGTCGCTCGGGTGTGGAACGTAAATTGATGGAATCTACTGGCTTCGATGGTAAGATTACCGTGCCTTTCTGTCCTGAAAGCAAACTTTCTGGCGTGCAATACACGGACTTCATCAACACCATTTGGTATCAGCGTACCATCACAGTACCCGAGGCTTGGAAGGGAAAGCAAATCCTGCTTCACTTCGGGGCTGTCGATTACGAAGCCCACATTTATGTGAATGGAGTCAAGGTAACGACCCATTACGGCTCGGGTTCTTCATTCGCTGCCGACATCACTAAGTTTGTCACTCCAGGCACTCCTGCCAATTTGGTGGTTTGTGTCAACGACAACATCCGCGACAACAAGCAACCTGCTGGCAAGCAGAGTAGCATCTATTATTCGAAGGGTTGCAACTATACTCGTGTTACTGGTATCTGGCAGACCGTATGGATGGAACCTGTCAACGCTGAAGGCTTGAAGGATGTGGTGGCTGTTCCAGACATCGACCAACAGCAATTGGTCATCAATCCTGAGTTTTTCAAGGAAAGTCTTGAGAATATCCTCACTGTGCAGGTGTTCGATGGTAAGAAGGTGGTCTCTGCCAAGAGTGTGAAATGCTGCAATCATTCCGTGGTGGTGCTTCCCATCAAGAATGCCAAACTTTGGACCCCTGAAACACCTAATCTCTACGACCTGCGCTACACCATCAAGAACAAGGCTGGCGAGGTGATAGATGAGATCAGTTCCTATGTGGGTATGCGCAAGGTTCACTTGGCAAACGGTTATTTCTATCTCAACAACAGGCCCTATTTCCAGCGTCTTGTGCTCGATCAGGGATTCTATCCGAATGGCATCTGGACGGCTCCTTCCGATGAGGCTCTCAAGAACGACATCGCTATGAGCAAGGCTGTGGGATTCAACGGCGCACGTCTGCATCAAAAAGTGTTCGAGGAGCGTTATTACTACTGGGCCGACAAGTTGGGCTACCTCACTTGGGGCGAGCAAGGCAACTGGCACATGGACTCGAACAACGAGGAGGCTGCCCGCAACTTCATTTCAGAGTGGGCGGAGATTCTTGTCCGCGACCGCAATCATCCATGCATTGTCACTTGGACTCCGTTCAACGAGACTTGGGATGCCAACGATTCAGGTGTCTATACCCGAATGATCAAGGATGTATATGCCATGACCAAAGCTATTGATCCTACTCGTCCCATCAATGATGCCAGTGGCGACTGTCACATCCTCACCGATGTGTGGACTGTTCATGATTACAGCCGCGACAAGGCAAAACTCATCGAAAACCAAACCATCAAGGCAGGTGTTGAGCCTTACCGCAACAAGCCGAATTTCACCTTCCTTGCCAAGTACGATGGTCAGCCCTACATGCTCGATGAGTTTGGTGGCCTGCCTTGGATCAAGGAATCAGAGCGTAAGTCATCATGGGGCTACGGACAAAACATCGATACTCTCGACGAGTTCTATCGCTTGCTCGATAACCAGATTGATGCCATTATGGCTTGCAAGCACATCGTGGCTTACTGCTATACGCAGATTACCGATGTGGAGCAAGAGAAAAACGGCATATACTATTACGATCGTACACCTAAGTTCGATACCGAACGTCTCAAGGCTATCTTTGCCAAGATTCCATCGGTTATCGAGAATCCGCAAGACTTGAGCGACTGGAAATAATCGTTTCCTATTTCGTGTTTGAAAAATGAAGGCAGGTTCTGAACCTGCCTTTTTGAGTTTCTGTAACTTTCTTCGATAATGGTTATGGTCGTTTCTCGTCCTACTTTTTCAGTTTGTGTCGTTTGCTCTGTTTCAGGTATTCCATCAGTTGTGCGGGTCGGTCGGTTTGGATAAGTGTTGCGCCTTGTTCCAGAATCCATCCCCATGAACCTTGTATGTCGTTCTCCTCCACGGCTCTGTCATCATCGTGTCCAGCATTGAGTGAGGCCCATAGACTGTTGATACACACTTTACAGCCAGCTTTTTTGATTTTATCGAGCAAACGTTTCACCTCTGGGGTGTATTCGCTGATGCAGCACTCAATGGCCACAGGTTTGATGGTAAGCCATTCGTCGATGGCTTGCTCTGCGCCCTTACTGTTTAGGCTGACAGTCGGCATATAGATGACTTTCTCGAGCACGTCACCGTTTTCCTCTTTCACTGTCTGTAGTGACTTGCCCAAATTGAAGACCACTTGGTTTGTAGTTCCCGTTTTTTCCAACAACGCATAGATGTCCTTGAAATAGTCATATCCTTTATCCACATTAATCAGTATTTTCCCCTTGCAAAGTGTCAGTGCTTCCTCCAGGGTTGGTATCTTGTTGCGAGTCACCACACCGTGTCCGGATCTCAGGTGGTATTGTTGTATTTCCGCATAGGTCAGGTCGCTGATTTTCCCATTGCCATTCGAACAACGGTTCAGCGTGTTGTCGTGCATCAGCACCAGCACGCCGTCCTTTGTCTTCTGCAAGTCCAGCTCAATCATGTCCGCTCCCATGTCAATGCAACTTTGGAAAGCCGCCAGCGAGTTCTCAGGATGGTTTCGCCAATCACCGCGATGGGCTATCACTGTAACATACTTCGGGTTGTTGTACATGTTTCGGCGCAGCAACTCCGCCCTGTCCTGCGCCCACAAGTGCATACAAAAGCATGCGAGGAGGAATAATGTCAATAGATTCGTTTTTTTCATTGCCGTGTTATCCGAAAATCCCATGATATAACCA
>DCGR01000069.1 GCA_002315285.1 Bacteroides sp. UBA1773
CCACATTTTTGTAGACCGAATAGACATTCAGTGCGAGATTGTCCCCGTGCCCTTTGAGAAGATATCCGAAATGTCGCAAGGCGAAAGCAGTGCCACCATACGCGAGCGAGTGGTACGGGCACGCAAGATCCAGGAAAAACGTTTTGCCGACTATCCACAAGTCCACTGCAATGCTCAAATGGAGAGTCGCCTGATCCGGAAATTCGCACAGCCCGACAACGATGGCCTCCAATTGCTTCGCGATGCCATGCAACGGCTCAACCTTTCCGCACGTGCCTACGACCGCATACTGAAAGTGGCCCGAACCATTGCCGACTTGGACAACAAGCAACAAGTGGAATCCTCCCATCTGGCCGAAGCCATCAGCTACCGCAATCTTGATCGGAGTGACTGGGCAGAACAATGATGCCATTGAGAACCCTCAACCAACGATTAACCTCAAGGAAGACATGAGTCAACAACAAAAAGGCATCCTACTGATGATACTGTCCGCACTGTCATTCTCTGCCATGCAGGTAGTCATCCGCCTCACCAGCGAAATACCCACCATGGAACAAGTGTTTGTGCGCAATTCCTTCGTATTGGTCGTGGCTTTCATCCTCATTCGCCATCGCCGAGGGTCATTGTTCGGATCATCACGGCAACAGCCTCTGCTGATTGTACGGTCGCTCTTTGGGTTCTTAGGCCTCATCACCTTGTTCTACGCCTCCAGCCATGCGCCACAAGGCGATGTGAGCATTCTCAACAAGCTATGTCCCATCTGCGTCACACTGCTGGCTGTAACATTCATGGGAGAGAAACTGGCAAGAATTCAAATTCCAGCCCTCTGTCTGTCACTGATAGGCTCTTTCATCGTGTTTCGTCCCAGTTTCGATTCCAATCCCCTGCCCCTGCTTGCGGCTTTCCTATCGGCGGTTTTCTCAGGTGTGGCATACACCACCCTTGCCTATTCCAAGAACAAGGTCGATGCACTTACCATCATCATGTACTTCTCCACCTTCAGTGCCATCGCATCCATCCCCTTCATGGTGGGCAACTTTGTCATGCCCGACCCAAGGCAATTGACCCTGTTGTTGCTCATCGGTTTCTTTGGATCACTCGGACAAGTCTTCATCACCTATTCTTATCGCTTGGCTCCAGCCTCTGGAGTAAGCATCTACAACTATATCGGCATTGTCTTCAGCCTGCTTCTCGGATTCCTGATACTGGATGAACCCATCAAACTCACATCTGTCTTAGGAGGATGTCTGGTAGTTGTGGCATCTGCCATGGTACACCTCAACAACAAGAAACGTCAAAAATTAACATCTACCACAACATATCATGGATAACCTTTCCACACTCCGAAGCGACTGCGCCAAAAAACAACGTCGAGGACTTCATTTCATCCTTGCCAGCATAGTGATTTGGGCTGGCATCACAGTTGTCCACATCACCAACCTCGACATCACCACACGCAATCTGCTCACTTTCTGTTTCTCTGCACCGTTGCTTCCTTTGGCTTTCCTCATCTCCAAACTTCTCATGATTGATTTCCAAGGCAAGTCCAATCCCCTCACCTCTTTGGGCATCTACCTCTCGTTTGCCCAGATTCCCTACCTCCTCATTGCCATGTGGGTGTTTGCCGCCGTACCCGACAAGATGCTCATGGTCTATACTATCATCTTCGGCGCCCACCTCTTGCCCTATAGCTGGCTCTATCAATCGCGGTCGTACCTCTTCTTTTCCATTTTCATTCCGCTTCTGGCACTCGGTGTCGGACTCTATTGTTCCCCGTATTGGCTGGCTGTAATCATGTTGAGTGTCGAAATCGTATTTTCATGCACGCTCTATGTTGAGACCAAAATAACCCACCAATCTACACCCAGCACTTCTACGACATGAACTACAATCGGTAATCATTGCATTATGCTTTGAAACAGATGCTCCCCTGTTCTGAACAGAACATGCTCAATGAAATTTGGGGAGAAAATAGCCAAAACAAGAAAAAAATGCTATTTTTGCCACCAAAAAGATTCAAGACATGAAGGAGGCGGACAATATTGCACGGCAATGGATGGCAAGGCTGATGCTGGTCTTGTTCGTCGCATATTATGCCAATATCACCTTCTTCCCCCACACGCACATCATCAACGGGCAAAAGATTGTCCACTCTCACGTGCTCTGGGCAGGACACACTACTACTGCTGATGGCGGACACTCCACTTCGACAATCACACTCATCAAGCAACTGTCCAACTACGTGTCGTTGGCTGCTGTCATCTATGCCATCAACCTTACACCTTTTCCTCTGCCGGAAAACCTCCCTTTGCCTCCGCAAAACTGGCAAGCATCAAGCGGACACATTTCGGCACTCTTACCGCGGGCTCCGCCCATGATGTGAATCCCCTTTACCATAACCCTTTTCAGCAAACGCCATTAACCTGACAGGGGTAACAACACAAACGGCACAAGTTGCGTTTTTATCGTATTTTCATACACGCAACCGCTATGCCGCTATGATAATTTCAACACATTCCCACATTCCCGACAAGATAGGTATGTGTGTGGGTATTCCATTTCAAATCAGACATACAATGAACAAAACAATATGGACACTGACATGCCTTTGCCTCATGTCATGCCACAACAATACTAAGCAACAGGAAGTGAGCGAACTGACCATTCACGACAACACTTACATCGTAAACAGCACATCGCCTATTGGCAGCAAGATCAAAACGGACACAGTCCGACAGCAAGACTTCCTTACCGAATTTCGTACCGTAGGCACCGTACGTGCCATTACAGGCAAACTGGCAGAGATAACATCACCTTTCGACGGACGTGTGGTAAATTCTTCAGTTCGATTGGGTCAACACGTAACTTCAGGAGCCTCTATCTTCCGCCTGCATTCACAAAGTTTCCTCGATGCCTCAAAAAGCTATCTACAAGCCCGACAGAATCATGCACTCGCCGTTCGCAATTACAATCGGAAAGCGGAACTCTACAACAGAGGCATTGCATCACAACGCGATGCTGAGGAAGCCAAAGCCGAAATGTGCAATGCCGAAGCGGAATTACTACAGGCCGATGCCGCCATGCAAATATTCCATGTCAACACCCAGACACTCATTGTGGGGCAAGCGCTCGATATTTGCTCACCCATCGCAGGAGAAGTAGTGAAATGCAGCCTTACCATCGGGCAATATGTTCGTGCCGATGACACTTCACTTGTCACCATAGCCGACCTTTCCACTGTCTGGGTTGCCGCTCTCGTCAAGGAACGATACTTTGGAAGCATCAAACCGGGAAGCCACGTCAAGATCCACACCGAATCACAACCCGATAGTATCATCTTTGGAAAAATTTACCACATTGGCGAAATCATGGACGAGGAAACTCGCTCGATAGAAGTATTGGTAGAATGCGACAACAAACAGCACAATCTGAAACCTGGCATGTTCGCCTCGGTACATTTCGAAAGCGATGCTAACGATGCCATTGTCATACCAGCCAATGCACTGCTTCAAAATGGCGATGAAACATCGGTGTTCGTTCAGAAAAGCAACAACGTCTATGAGCGCCGTCAAGTACGCATTGAGAATGGAGAAGACGGGACGACACACGTCATCAGTGGTCTGCAACCTGGCGAGATAATCATTACTGAAGGTGGAATTTTCCTCAACGAATGATTATGGAACAGTTCTTTCTACTCATCCTTCGAAAATGGAAATTGATGGCTATGGCTTTTGCCATTATTTCAGTGTGCGGCATCTATGCCTGGTACCAACTGCCCATCGATGCCTACCCCGACATTGCCGACGTTACCGTACAGGTAGTGACACAGGTGCCCGGCTTGGCAGCCGAAGAAATGGAGCAGCAAATTACCATCCCGCTCGAACGTGAACTCAATGGTATCCCCTCACTCCATACCATGCGCAGCAAAAACACCTTCGGACTTTCTTCCATCGTATTGGTGTTTGAGGACGGAACCGATGACTACTGGGCACGACAACGTGTCACTGAGCGCATCAACGATGTGGATCTTCCATACGACGCAATGCCCGAACTCAATCCTTTGACATCACCCACCGGTGAAATTTACCGTTACGTAGTCACAAGCCAGACACACCACCTGCGCGAACTCACCGACCTCAACAAATGGGTTATCATTCCCCGACTTCGACAAATTACCGGTGTAGCCGACGTGTCTAACTACGGAGGAATTACTACCCAGTTCCAAGTAGAAATCGACCCGCAGAAACTCGAGAAATTCAACATATCCTTGTCTGAAATCTCCGAGTCCATCGTCATGAACAATTCCAACGCAGGTGGAAGCACCATTCAGCGAGGCGACCAAAGTTATGTCGTGAGAGGCATCGGACTTATTCGCGACCTCCAGGACATGGGCAACATCATTGTCAAGACCATCAATGGTGTGCCCGTGTATTTGAACGACCTCGGCACACTCAAATACGGCAGTTTAGAGCGGAAAGGGGTGCTGGGCTACATCGATGATGAGATGGATATGCAAGATGGTGTCGAGGGCATCGTGCAGATGTTACGATACCAGAATCCGTCAGCAATACTGAAAGAAATCCATGCAGCTGTCGATGAACTCAACCGCGAAACGCTGCCAAAAGGCGTACACATCAAAGCCATCCTCGACCGCACCCAACTGGTCGATACCACCTTGCACACCGTTTCGCACACCTTGTTTTTCGGCATGTCGCTGGTCATCATCGTTCTGTTGCTGTTCTTCCACAACCCACGCAGTGCACTCATCGTAGCTATCACCATACCCATCTCGTTACTCTTCGCATTCACTCTCATGCTCTTTACTGGTGTCCCTGCCAATTTGCTCTCATTAGGTGCCATCGACTTCGGCATCTTGGTCGATGGGGCCATCGTCATGGCCGAGACCATCCTGAAAAAACGAGAGAGTAATCCCTGCGAACCGCTTAGCGAACGCGACACCACCAAGCGTGTCATGGAAGTAGCCAAACCCATCTTCTTCTCACTAATCATTATCATTGTGGCTTATCTACCACTGTTCGCTTTCGAACGAATAGAGAAGAAACTCTTCACACCCATGGCATTCACGATAGGCTATGCACTGTTAGGAGCACTAGCTGTAGCCTTGTTTCTCATACCAGGACTAGCCCAAGCCATTTACCGAAAGCCTCAGAAAGTGTATCAGAATCGATGGATGAGCCGCCTCAGCACACATTATCTGGCACACACCACCCGCATCCTGCTTCAGCCTCGAAAAGTATTCATGCCTGTTGGCATCATATTGCTACTGGTGTGCATACTGGGCATTAACGTCGGTAAGGATTTTCTTCCGACCCTCGACGAAGGAGGCATCTGGCTACAGGTCCAAACACCTCCAGGCATCTCACTCGACAAGTCGGCCGCCATGGCTGATGAATTGCGCAAAACTCTCAAGCAATTCGAAGAAGTGACTTACGTAATGACTCAAGTAGGACATGACGACGAGGGCACTGAAGCGTTCACTCCTTCACACATCGAATGCAGTATCGGATTAAGACCCTACAACACATGGAAGTACGGTCGTACCAAAGCCGATCTGATTATCGATATGGAAACTACCCTTCATCAAATGCCTGGATACACCGTTGGATTCTCTCAACCAATCATCGATATGGTGATGGATCAGATTGCCGGTTCACACAGCGATCTGGCAGCTAAGGTATATGGCAACGATCAATACGAGCTTCGACGCATAGCCAGTGACGTCGCAGACATCCTCCGGCAACTGGATGGCGCCACCGATGTGGTTATCGACGAGGAACCGCCATTGCCACAGCTACAGATTATTGCCAACCGCGATAAGATTGCACAATACGGACTCAATGTGGCCGACGTGGCGGAATTGATTGAAGTTGCTATCGGTGGCAAAGCCATCTCACAGATCTTTATTGATGGGAAAGTATATGATGTGACCTGTCGTTTCAATGAATCTTCACGGAATACTCCTGAGAAAATCGGGGCACTCATGTTGACCTCCGAGTCGTATGGGAAAATACCATTATCGACCGTTGCCGACATCAAATCTACGATGGGTATGAGCACAATCTCGCGAGAAATGAACCACCGTCATCTCACCATTCGAATGAATCTGCGAGGTGGACGCGATTTGAGTTCATTCCTAACCGAAGCCAACGAGCAAATACGAACGCATGTGACCTACGACCACACCCAGTATCAGATACGCTGGGATGGTCATTTCGAAAATCAGAACAGAGCCTATATGCGCCTTGCAATCATCATACCGTTTACGCTGGCACTCATGTTCTTGCTACTGGTCGGTGCCTTCGGCAAGTTCCGACAGGCCGGATTGCTCATTGCCATGCTACCGCTGTCGTTGGTTGGTGGTCTGCTGGCTCTCAACTTGCGAGGCATGTCATTCAATGTGTCATCGGCCGTTGGCTTCATCGCTCTTTTTGGTCTCACCATCAACAATGGAGTAATCATGATTTCGCACATCAACAACCTGCGCGAACGAGGCATTTCCTTAGCCGATGCCGTACGCGAGGGTGCCAACCACCGCTTGCGTCCTATCCTCATAACCGCCAGCGTTGCCATCCTGGGTCTGCTACCAGCCTCCCTCTCCACCGACATCGGTTCCGATGTGCAGCGCCCCTTGGCTACAGTCATCGTGTACGGGCTATTTTGCTCTACAATCATCTCACTCTATGTTTTACCCGCCATGTACTACATAATGGAAAAAAGAATCAATCAAAAAAATGAGCAAGCATAAATTCACCACCATCCTTTTCCTGTGGGCTACCTTTGTTGCATCAGCCCAGAGCCTCCATTTCTCTTCATTCATGCAACAAGTCAGGGAAAACAACACGAGTCTTGTTGCCCGACAATACGACATCAACATCTCAACTGCGCAAGTACAAGCCGCTAAGGTATTCAATGATCCTGAACTTTCATTCTCTTATGCCGACAATGAAGACCATCGAATGCAGATGGGAAAAAGTTTCGAAAGCCAACTCTCTTACAATTTTTCGCTGGGTAATCCTCGGAAAGCCCGCATCAGGTCTGCACAAGCTGAAAGAGCATTTGCAGAAGCTTCCGTAGCAGAATATTTTCGTAACTTGAAAGCCGACGCTACCATCTGTTACCAAAAGGCTTTGTACCAGAAACACTATGTAGCCGTGTTGCAGACCATGTGCAAACTGTCTGAACAACTGGCTACTGCCGATAGTGTCAGGCTTTCCATAGGCGACGTATCGGAAACCGATGCCCTACAGTCAGGACTAGAAGCACAAACCATTCACAATTGTTACCTACAGGAAAAAAACAACTTACAAAACGCAACAGTCCAATTGCTCTTGTTGATGGGCAAACCCGATTCAGATAATCCTGTTTTACTTACCGACTCACTCATGCTATCTCCGCAGGCCTATCGCCTCGATCACTTGCTGGCCAATGCCGAACAAAACAGGGCCGACCTGCTCATGGCTATACGTGCCCAAACACTCAGCGAGAGAAACCTGAAGCTCATTAAAGCCAATAGGGCTATGGAAATGGCTCTTAGCATAGGATTCGCACACAACACCATCGTGAGAAACGAAATCGCGCCTGCTCCAGCCCACAACAGTGTGTCTATCGGAATGTCCATTCCTCTCAAACTCTCAAACATAAACCGGGGTGAGATCAAAGCCGCTCGTTGGGAAATACAACAACGCGAAGCTGAACTTGAAGCTACCAGACAACAAATCCAAACAGAGGTAACGCAAGCTTATAACAATTATCAGACAGCTGTCATCATTGCCAAACAATTCACCCATGAAATGGTCCTTGACGCAGCTACCATCTTACGGAATCGCACATATGCTTATACCCACGGAGAAACGAGGCTGGTAGAGGTACTGGAAGCCCAACACGCTTACCAAAATTTCCATCAAGCCTACTACGAAGCCCTTCTCAATGTTGCATTGGCACAAGCCGAAATAGAACGTGTGTGCGGATTGTAAAACTTCCATACTCCCCAATAACAACAACAGCTACCACTCCATCTGTTGGGTGATAGCCGTTGTTGTATAAAAAGGGGGAGTCACCGACTCCAACGTCATCAGTCGTTGCTTTTCTTTCTCAAGCCCTTCGATTTCTCACCTGTGATTGCTGGATTACCTGAATATATCACTTGTCCCGCACTCGAGCAGTTCGCCTCAAGAGCCTTCTCCGCATGACATTCCACCTTGCCAGCCGATGATGCCTCAGCCACCACCACATTGGCTTTCAAATCCTCTGCATCAATATTGCCTGCACTCGAAGCATCAGCAGCAAGTTTCTCCACGGTTCCTTCCAACTCGATATCCGAAGCCGAAGAGGCATCTGCAATCACCTGTGTAGCCCTCAGACTCTTTATTTCCACATCACCTTTACTGCTCGCCTTAACAGTCAGGTTGGCGCACTTCAACCGTGTAATATCGACATCGCCACTGCTGGCCGCCTTCACATCCAAGTCACCGCATTGCAAAGTCGAGATATGGATTTCACCACTGCTCGATGCTTTCAAAAACACTTTTTCGCTTGTTTCCAAACCCAGTTTCACCACAATATCCGATGATGATGAAGCTTCAAAGTGGTGTAAGGCTGGACCAGTGATACGCAGTTCTGCACGATGACTCTTGCTAAACGACAACACTCCAGTCTTGGCTTGGTAGCTTACTTTCAGAATTCCGTCCTGTACACGAACCCATACCTTGTCCATCACTTCCGACGGAGCCGACAATTCAATGACAGGCGCACCTGTTGACTGTGTGTAAACCACATCAACACCCGATGACGCTGATACGCCATCAAAACTTTCTGCAATCTTCACAGGTCGTGTCTCACGCAATTCGCTCGTAGAAGCACAAACCACACTGGTGCACAATAACGACACCCACAATAGCGATAATAACTTTTTCATACCAATTTTTTAAAATACATTCATTAGACGAATCTTGCTATTCCAATGGTTGCAACCAGCAACTTATTTTAACACTCAACCAATATATCACTACGGCCGACACCCATCCTGCCAACACATCGATGAGATAGTGCGCCTGAATATATACCGTGGAAGCACACAACAGCACGTAAAAGGGCAACATCCAATAAGTCAGTTTCCGACTCAATGGCCAAGCCAAGAACAAGACAATGGTCGATAAGCCTACATGCGAACTTGGAAATGCAGCCGTCGGGCACTCGCCTGTTTCATGCGCTCCTTGTACCAAATGGTAGAACCATCCTCCGTCGTAACCTGGCAACGTAGGCAACGACACCTCATGGATAAAATAATCACCGACAGGCACAAAATTTCCCGCCGACACATTTTCCATGCCAATAGCCGGGAAATAGAACTGTGGCCCTGCCACCGGAACAAAAATATAAATCAGATAATAAATGAAAAAGGATGTCACCACTACTGCCGACACATACTGCACCTGCTCAAACTTCATCAGGAAATAGGCCACGATGACACCGAACACCAAGTAATAATAGATATAATAACCTAAATAAAACAGTTCGCTCGCCATGGGCGAAGTACACAACTGACAGAATTCCACCGAAGGCTGACAGCCAAACAACAACTGCTCCGTACCCGCAAACCATGGATCCAGATTCGGGAAGAACTGGTTGAACGCGTATGTGTCAGGATACCAGTATATCAACATGGCCAACTGAAGGGCGATGCGCAGCAACATGGCCAATCGGTAAGGGTATCTCTGAAAAATATTCACCATAGTCAGTGTCACCACTACATAGCCCACGCGCCATCCCATCATCCAGATGGGATGATGCAACGTGCCCCACATCATGGCAATGAGTATCGTAGTCAGTACTGTGTAGAGAAGTCCCACCTTCTCCATCGCGTTGAGTCCTTTGGCAGGATATCGTCCTATGAGCATCCTCAGATCCATTTTTCTTGCTTGTACCATGCCACTGTTTCCTTCACGCCTCGTTCCAACAGATAGTCGGGCTGGAATCCCAACTCCTCTACCAACAGACGAATGTCACAGTGCCAATTCCTTTGTTTCAATATGTTATACTTGTCATTATTCAAAGCCGTGACACGTCCTGTACAACGTGCCCACCATTCGCCACAAAACGTCACTACCCGAAGGAGCCACAACGGACAACTGATCCGAATCACCAATGGATGTCCTAACTCCTCACGGATCAAGTCCGAGAAACGGCGACTGTCATACACCCGTCCATCGCTCACGAAATAAGCCCGACGGATAGGAGCCTTCGCAATACCCAAATAGATGGCCTTCACCAAATCCTTCACATAGACAAATGTCAGATCCTGACGTTGGCTACCTACCGTGAAATCCACATGCTGCGCAATACTCTTCACCATCAGGAAATAATCGTGCTCGCGTGGCCCATACACTCCCGTGGGGCGGAATATCACAAAAGGAAATGCAGGCAGACTTCTCAGAAATTCCTCCGATCTCACTTTGCTGCGCCCATATTCCGTATTGGGCATCGGTCGGTCGGCCTCACTGATCGGCTGGTAGTCATCATCCCTCACAGGGCCGAAGATGCTCAACGAGCTCAGGTAGATGAACTTCTTCGGCACCATGTCGAGTGCCATCAAAGTCTCCACAAAATGCTTTGTGGCCTCATAGTTTCCCCGCATAAAGTCTTCTCTGTCCTTACATTTGGTCACTCCCGCACAATGAATGATGTAGTCCCAACCTGCATGAAGCTCCTTGTGTTCGCGAAGTTGTTCCGTCAGCTGTTCCACATCCGAGAAGTTCAGTTCAGCAAACTGCAAACCAGCCTGTTGCAGATATTTCCGGCTACTGCTACGACGCACACCGGCCCACACCTGCATGCCACTATTCACCCCCTCTTCCACCAAGAAACTACCAATGAAACCACTGGCACCTGTCACCAATACCTTCTCCATGAGCTGTTATTGTTTTTTCTCCAACTTATACAACTTGTCGCTCGGACGAATCTTCTCTGGCACCTTGATGCTTACATGTTCACCTTTATGTACCACCTGCACAGGTTGCAAATCTACCCGAGCCTCCTCCAGATCCAGGAAGATGGCACCAGTTGTCGGACCCGTAATAAGCAGTTTGTCTCCCACCTTGACCTCCGAAGCCTCTATCAGGAACTCCGCCACACCGATGTTCGAGAAGTACTTGATGCCCTTCCCCACATATACCTTCTTTTCGGTCGCAGCCGATCCATAATGACGGCTCCATTCTCCCAAACGCTGTCCCAAATAATAGCCATTCCAGAAGCCACGGTTGAACACCGTCTTCAGACGCTCATCCCACAAGTCTTTCTTTTCTTCCGTGAAAGTACCATCTATACACGAACGGATGGCCTCCTTGTAACACTCCACCACTGTCCGCACATATTCAGGCCCTCTGGCGCGTCCTTCTATCTTGAACACCCTCACGCCCGCCTCCATCATCTCATCCATAAAACGGATGGTCTTCAAGTCCTTGGGCGACATGATGTATTTGTTGTCCACCTCCAGCTCTATGTCGCTTTCCTTATCCTTTACCACGTAAGCCCGTCGGCACACCTGCATGCAAGCACCCCTGTTGGCCGAGGCATTGAGTTCGTTCAGGCTAAGGTAGCATTTCCCGCTGACCGCCATGCACAAAGCTCCATGACAAAACATCTCGATACGTATCAGTTCCCCATGTGGGCCTCGTATCTGTTCGCGCTCGATGGCCTCATGAATCAAGTGCACCTTCCGCAAGTCGAGTTCACGGGCCAGCACCACCACATCGGCAAACTGTGCGTAAAACCTCAGTGCCTCCACGTTGCTGATGTTCAGCTGCGTGCTCAGATGCACCTCCTGCCCTATTTGGTTACAGTATGCCATCACAGCCACATCACACGCGATGATGGCACTGATCCGGGCCACATATGCGGCATCCACGATCTTGCGCATCAGCCCCATGTCCTCGTCGTAAATGATGGTGTTCACCGTCAGGTAGCTTTTGATGCCATGTTCGCTGCAAATGGCCGCTATCTCCTGCAGGTCGTTGATGGTAAATACCGAAGCCGAATGGGCCCTCATGTTGAGGCTTTCAATGCCAAAATAGATGCTGTCGGCACCCGCCTGTATGGCAGCTGCGAGCGACTCGCGTGAGCCCACCGGAGCCATTATTTCAAAATCACTCTCGCGCATAGGCTATTGCTCTGTTGATATATTCCAAGAAAGGTTGTGTCGTACGGAACAATGCAGCCGTATGCTCCAGCACATGACTGTCGAGTATGAAGTCATCGTCCACATATTTGTTCAGGCAGTACGTTTTCAGTCGGAGATACCCACCGTATGGAGCATCCATCGCATAACCTTTGGGATTACGGGTCAACGCATTGTCACGATCCAAGGCAAATGCCGAAGCCGTCTTCACCACCTGGTCAAAGTCTCCCTCGCCATTGGCAATGTCCTCACGCAGCAGTTTCACCACCGCAGGCTCAAAACAGTAGTCGCCCGTTGCCAGCATGTGTGCATCTGGATAGCCTTCACCTCCCACACTCACGTGGAAATAATAGCCTGCGAAGCCCGATTTCTTGCCGCCCGGACAAATGAAAGCTCCCAGATGGGTCTTATAAGGCGATTTGTCCTGCGAGAAACGCACATCACGGTAAATCCGATACGTACACGAGCCCGCCGTATTCCCAGCCACCGACTTGTCGAATTTGACAATCTCGGTAATAAGCTGCTCCACAAAGCTATTGAACAATCCTTGACAATGCACATATTCCTCCTTATGGTCAACGAACCATGTGCGTTCGTTATGTGCTTGCAACCTACGTAAATAATCTATTATCTCTTTCATTGGATCACTCATCATTAACGTATCAGGTTATTTCCGTCCGAAATCGGCAGGTACCTCACCCCACAACTGCGTCTCCCACTTTCTCACGGGGATATCAGCATATTGGTGGGTTTTCAACCAATGCTCGGCCCGGGCAATCAGCTGATGCAGCGATTCCGTTTCCGGTGTCTTGGGCAGCATTGTCTTACAGTGCTTCGTTTCCACCCATTTCCTGGCAGTCTTGCTGTCCGAATAGATGGGCATCGACACATTCCGTTGCTTCATCAGTGCCAAGGCATGTACAATGGCTAGAAACTCCCCGATGTTGTTCGTGCCATGCACCGGACCGTAATGGAATATTTCCTCTCCTGTAAGCAGATACACCCCACGGTATTCCATGGGTCCAGGATTACCGCTACATGCCGCATCCACCGCCACACAGTGTTTGTCAAAGCCCTCAGGAATCACTTTGTTTCCCTTCTTACATCCGTTCCGGCACCTCAATACCCAGCAAACCCATGGCGAGCTTCACCACCTTGCCCACATTCTGGCTCAATGCCAAGCGGAACAATTTCACTGCTACATCTTCCTCACGCAAAATCGAGAAGTCATGATAGAACTGGTTGTACTCCTTCACCAAGTCATACGCATAGTTGGCGATGATACTCGGATTATAGTCCGTACCAGCCTGTTTCACCACTTCCTTGAATTCTGCCAATTGCTGGATCAAGCTGATTTCCTTCTCAGCCAACGCCAACGTCTGTCCGTTCAGTGAAGTCCAGTCCAACTGCTGTTCACGAGCCTTGCGCAGCACCGACTGTATGCGGGCATACGTATATTGGATGAAGGGTCCTGTGTTGCCATTGAAGTCGATACTCTCCTTGGGGTTGAACAGCATGTTCTTGCGCGCATCCACCTTCAGGATGAAGTATTTCAGGGCGCCCAGTCCCACGATGCGTGCGATGTCATCGGCCTCGGCCTGCGACAAGCCATCCAGCTTGCCCAGTTCCCGGCTTGTCTCCCTGGCGGTCTGTATCATCTCGGCCATCAGGTCATCGGCATCCACCACCGTACCCTCGCGGCTCTTCATCTTTCCTTCCGGCAGTTCCACCATGCCATACGAGAAGTGAATCAGGTCCTTGCCCCATTTGAAGCCCAGTTTGTCCAAGAGGATGGACAACACCTGGAAGTGATAATTCTGTTCGTTGCCCACCACATAGATCATCTTATCGATTGGGAAATCCTGAAAGCGGAGTTTTGCCGTACCAATGTCCTGAGTCATATACACCGATGTGCCATCCGAGCGCAACAGCAATTTATGATCCAGTCCATTGGAGGTAAGGTCTGCCCACACACTGCCATCTTCTTTTCGGTAGAAGAATCCCTTGTCAAGACCTTCCTGCACCTTCTCCTTGCCCTCTAAATAGGTCTGCGATTCGTAGTAAATTTTATCGAAACCCACACCCATCATCCGATAGGTTTCATTAAAGCCAGCATACACCCAATCGTTCATCTTCTGCCACAAGGCACGTACCTCAGGGTCGTTGTTTTCCCATTTCACCAGCATCTCACGTGCCTCCTTCATCAGTGCCGTTTCCTCGTTCTCATCGACCAGCAATGCCTGTTGTTCCTTGTTCTTCTTATCGAACAGCACGTAATAGTCACCAATCAGATGATCGCCCTTCTTACCACTCGACTCGGGAGTCTCTCCATTGCCCCATTTCAGCCAGGCCAACATCGACTTGCAGATGTGGATGCCACGGTCGTTCACGATATTGGTTTTCACCACCTTGTTGCTGTTTGCAGCCATCACGTTGGCAAGGGCCCATCCCAACAGGTTGTTGCGTACATGTCCCAAGTGCAATGGCTTGTTCGTGTTGGGTGATGAGTACTCTATCATCACCAGCGGAGAATCCTCCTTCACCGGTTGGATGCCATAGTGCTCATCGTTCTGTATGTCGGCAAGAAGGTTCAACCAGCACTGCGAGGAAATTGTCAGGTTCAAGAACCCCTTCACTACATTATAGCCAGCCACCACGTCTGAAGCATTGGCCACAAGGTAATCACCTATCTCAGCAGCCGTCAGTTCAGGCGACTTCCTACTCATCTTCACGAAGGGAAAGACCACCAAGGTAAGGTGTCCCTCAAACTCTTTTTTCGTTTTCTGGAGTTGTGCCATCTTGGCAGGCACCTGCGTGCCGTACAAGGCCTCTATGGCCTTCAACACGACTTTTGTAAGTGTATGCTCTATGTTCATAGCGTCTTATTTCAGCATCTTCTTAGCCACGTGTGGTATGTCGGTGGTGATATAATCTACACCCTGTTCGATACACCATTTCAGTCCCTCTTCATCGTTCACCGTCCACACGTTCACCGTCAGTCCAAGTCTCTTTGCTTCGCCGATCCACTGTGGATTCTTCTGCATCACTCCATATTGATAGTCAATGCCAGTATAACCTAACGACTTGCAGTAAGCCGGCGAATAATCACCGTTCAAGTAAGCTATCTTCGTGCCCTTCGGAGCCTCTTTCACCAATTCATCGCACACATGCGAATGGAAAGCGATGTATTCCACACTCTTCTCCAGTTTGCGTTTCTTCACTGCCGAAAGAGTCTTTTTCACAACCCTGTCTTCCCTGTCGGCCGTGTCATGGCTCTTGATTTCGATAATCAGTTTCACCTGCGGTTTGCGTGCCACCATGTCGAGATATTCCTCCAGCAACGGCAACACCTCACCATTCTCCAACATCTGCTTGCGCAGTGTCAGGAAATCAGTGCTCTGAATGTCATACGTTCCATGATTCGGTCCATGCACCACCACTAGATAACCGTCCGCTGTCTCGTTCACATCACATTCCGAGCCAAACACCCCCAAGTCCTGGGCATTCTTCAATGCCGACAATGAGTTTCTTACCGACCCCTCCTTGGCATGATAGCCACGGTGAGCAATCACCTGAGTCTGAGCAAAACCTCCTGCAACGAGCAAACACGTTGCCACACATAACAAAAATCTTTTCATAATTGCAAAACCATTAAATATGCCGCAAAGATAACTAAAATCCCGTAAACCGTGTCAGAAAAGCAGACGCAAAGTGTCAAGTTTCCTTATTGTCCTCACTTTTTCGGCTGCAGTTCGAAATCAACCACGATAGGCAAATGATCAGAGGGATGATAGAAATTACTCAGTTTCTGCGGATCACGCACGACATTCAGCCAACCCTCGCTCTTGTAAATCCTTGCAAAGGTAATGCACTCTTCCATACACGGAGTAGCATACACAAAATCAATGCGATACTGTCCACCTGTCGATGTCTGGAAATCGTTGCCATAGCGGTCATAGATGACATCCCGATAAGGTGTATTCGCACGGATATAGTCATGCACCAAATAGCGGGGCGAATCGGCCTCGTACGTATAATGCGCAGAATCAACGCGCGACGGCGAGTTGAAATCACCCATCATCATCCACAGTTCATCGGCAACCTGTGGCACCGTCAGAATGGTCGATTCACAGATATACTGCATCTCCACCGCACGATATTTGTCGCCTCCATGTTCCGCTTTACTCTGTTCCACATCCTTTGCCATGTAAGCATAGGCCTGTGGCCAGGTATGGAGGGTCACCAGGTTCAGCACGTTCCCCTCGATTTCAATCTGTGCCCATCCGGCACCATGCACCACAATCAGACTGTCTCCGTTACCTAGGATGCGTTTCACGTTCCGTATCGGGAATTTCGAGGTGATGACCTGCGGATAGTTGTCTCTCCACCCTGCCAGATACACAAAGGGATGGCCATAGCGTTCAGCCAACGTGTCCCAATTCGAGGGGAGGTAAGCCTCGTCCTTCGATTTGTATCCCGTAGCCGTATGGTTGTAGTAAATGCTGGCAGCCTCACACCACACACAGATGTCAGGGTGCTGTTCTTTCACAAAATTCACGAAATTGTCGTAGTTGTTCGGTTGGTCCGACCACATGCCATTCTGTATGTTCCAATAAAGCAGTCTGACAGCTTTCTTCTCTTGTGCTCCCAGTTGCGTGCACAATGCCACAAGGGCAATCCACAAGAAGGTTTTCTTCATGTCCTCATCTTTTTTTATTCTAATGCCTTTGCGAAGAGGTCGATGCCTTTCATGAGATTCTCCTTGTGGGCGCTATCGCAAGGATAATCCCAGGTAGCCATCATGAAACCCTTGAGATGTTCCTTCGAAACCACCTCCTTGCCCAGTTTCACCAGTTTTCCTATCACATCATCCGCCCCCACCTTGTGTTGGGCACGGCCATATCCCACCCAGTTCGTGCCACAGGGTATCTGATCAAAACCAGCCTTTTCGAGGTTCCAGTATTCCATCAGTCGTTTTTTGTCCGATGTGTTATTGGTAGCAGGATCAAAACCGCCATCCTGTTCGTCATAGTACCAGTTCTGTTGAACCACCGACTTCGGACAGCGCGTAAAATAGTCGGGATGATCCCACCCATAGTCACTCCACGCCCATGGACGAGCACCCAGTTTCTCTACAGTGTGCACAATGTGCAGGAAGTCAAGCCACCATGCCTCTTCCACACGCTGAACACGGTAGAAGAACTTATCACGATGCCACTCATCCTCCTCATCGTAACCAATATGGAAGAAACGTGGATTGCCGAAGATTTTGTATGCGTCGGCAATCACATCCTCACACACCTGATAATAGTGTTTCGATGATACCATGTGTCGGTAATCCTTGAGCCAACCGTTATGCGTACACGAGAAGTTCAGTTTAGGAATCACCTCCATGCCCAAGCCATTCAGTCGGTGTATTTCCTGCTGCATCTTTTCAACGCTCCACGTTCCTTCTATAGCCAGTTCCGGATGGCTGGGATAGTAAAGGGCCTCACCAAGGTCGATTACCAACACGTTCACACCCTTCCGAGAAGCATACTCCGTCACCTGTTTCCACACCTCATAGTCGCAACCCAGTTTCAGTGAAGGCCTCCGATTCTCTGGTAAACCAAGAATTGCCTTTTCGAGGTCATCGCCCATCTGTGCAGTAGGCCAGTCGCACCACATGTGTTCACCCAGTTGGATAAGCAAAGCGCGGATGTTACCATCAGGCACCATCACCGACTGTTTCAACGAAGGAATGGCAACGACTTTTTCTGATTCTGAAGATGGGTTGTTTGCTGCCAACGGATTGAATCCTAACGATGCAGTGACCAACGCACTGCCCTTGATAAATGTTCTTCTGTCCATGCTATTACGTAATAAGGGTTAATGATGTGCAAAGGTGGGTATTTTTCTCGGGATAACAAAGAAAATGCCAAAGAAACTGGGAAATCTTAGGAAATCATAGGGGAACCTAGGAAGACCTAGGGAAGCCATAGAAGAACCTGGAAGTCCTAGGAAGCCCTAGGGGAGCCCAGTCC
>DCGR01000006.1:0-6669 GCA_002315285.1 Bacteroides sp. UBA1773
CTACTTCTGTGGCGGTTCCTGTGTGTAACTTCTACAAGGCAATCATACAGAAGCTTGACGTGAAGAAGTTCGGACTCAAGGCAACAAGTCGCATCAAGGCGTTTGTCTTCAAGTTCATCTCGGTACCAGCAAAGTGGATCAAGACTGCAAGACGGTATGTGCTGAACATCTACACCACCAATGATGCCTATGCAAAACTGTTCCAGACGGAATTTGGCTGATGACTTTCACTTGGTGGGTAAAATGTGCGTATTGCCTCAAGTCGCCTCGTGGGGTAAGGGGAGATTGTGTACTCCTTGATAGGAAGATTGTTCAAATACTATTTTTTCACGCCAACTTCGCTACTCTCTGCTGGATCTCGATTTCAAATTGACTCAATCTATAACAGTTGCGGATTTGAGGATAAGGTGAAAGTACGTATTTCTGTGTTTTGCATGAGAGGTATGGTGTCAACCTGCGATAAGGGGATGTGGAGGATGCGGGCTTGGATGTAGCGATTGATAAGACCATGACCAACGGCTAACACACGTTTTCCCTCAAACTGTTCGTGCAGGTAATCGATGAAGCATTGTGCCCGTTGATATAGTCCCTCGTAGGTTTCGAAATGGTCGGTAAGACGGTTGCGAAATTCTATCGAAGGACATTCTTTTCCTGTCCAAACGCCCCAATCAATCTCACGTAGAAGGGTGGTTTGATACCATGGCACTGGTTGGTCGAGTGCTAGGTGGACCGTGTCGATGCAACGTTGCAAATCGCTGCTCACCACAACATCGTAGTGATAATGACGAAGTTCCTCGCCCAACTGGATGGCTTGCTCTTTGCCCAAGGCAGTGAGATGCCCAGGAAGATGACCTTGGAAAATGTGTGCCACGTTCTCCAAAGTTTGGCCATGACGGGTGAGAAAAAGTGTGACCATTACTCTAATTTTTTACAAAATTAATGCTTTTACGTAAACTTTATGCCAAAAAATTGGGAATATTGGAAAATAGCGTTACTTTTGCTTTGTTATAATTTAAACCATTTTGTTCAGAACTTAAAAAAATACCAAAGCTATGACTGATGTGAAGACATGCCTCGATGAGGCTCAAGAGAAGATGGATATGGCATGTATGTACTTGGAAGATGCCTTGGCACATATCCGTGCAGGAAAGGCCGACGTTCGATTACTGGATGGCATCCGTGTGGACTCGTATGGCAGTATGGTGCCTATCAACAATGTAGCGGCAGTGAATACTCCTGATGCCCGATGCATAGCCATTCGTCCATGGGATAAGAACATGTTTCGTGCCATAGAAAAGGCTATCATTGATTCATCGCTTGGAATCATGCCCGAAAACAATGGCGAGATAATCCGTATAGGCATACCTCCTCTGACAGAGGAACGTCGAAAACAATTGGCAAAACAGTGTAAGGCCGAGGGTGAAACGGCAAAGGTGAGCGTAAGAAACGCACGTCGGGATGGTATTGACGTGCTGAAGAAGAGTGTGAAAGAGGGCTTGCCTGAAGATGCCCAAAAGGATGGGGAAACAAAGTTGCAGAAATTGCACGACCAGTTTGTGAAGAAAATTGATGACCTGCTTGCCAAGAAGGAAAAGGAAATCATGACTGTGTAAAAAGCTGTTCATGGTGCCTCACCAGTGCCCTCAAAACTGTAGGATATCCTTCGTTTCGATGACTTATAAATCTTATCAACGATTTCGGAACCGTTTCTAAATGCTTCGTGGCTTAGTAGTTAAAAACACTGGTAGCTGGTATGTGGTTCGTGCGGAAGACGGACGGATGGTAGATTGCAAGATAAAAGGCAATTTCCGTTTGAAATGCATTCGCAGTACGAACCCTGTCGCTGTGGGTGATTATGTCCATATTATCCTCAACGATGAGGGTACGGCTTTCATCTCCGAAATAGAGGATAGGAAAAACCATATTATTCGTCGGGCATCAAACCTGTCGAAACAATCGCACATATTGGCAGCCAATGTGGATCAATGTATGCTGATTGTGACGGTGAATCATCCGGAGACTTCAACGGTTTTCATCGACAGATTCCTTGCTACGGCCGAGGCGTATCGTGTTGCTGTGAAAATCGTGTTTAACAAGACAGACCTCTATGATGAGGATGAAAAACACTTGCTCAATGGGTTGGTGAGGCTCTATACTACGATTGGGTACCGGTGTTTCTGTATCTCGGCATTGCACAAGGAAGGAGTGGAGTCGCTAAGAAATGAACTGGCTGATCAGGTGACATTGCTTGCTGGAAATTCAGGCGTGGGGAAATCGACATTGATTAATGCTTTGTTTCCAGGCATGGAGGTGCGTACGGGAGAGATTTCGGACGTGCACAACAAAGGCATGCATACCACGACTTTCAGCGAGATGTTTCCTCTTCCCCAAGGTGGGTGGGTGATAGACATTCCGGGTATCAAAGGATTTGGCACACTCGACATGGAAGTGGAGGAAGTGGGGCATTACTTCAAGGACATATTCGAGGTGTCGCATCGTTGCAAATACGGAAATTGTACCCATCGGCATGAACCAGGATGTGCGGTGCGTGAGGCTGTGGAGAATCATCTTATCAGCGAGTCGCGTTATGCTTCGTATTTGAATATTCTGGAGGATAAGGACGAAGGCAAATATAGGGCGGCATACTGAATTGAGTTATCAGTTGTCAGTTATCAGAAGTGTTTTTCCTTTCTTGAGGGGCTGGAAACGGAATTTTTATTGTGGATCGACATCGTAGTAGATTGTCAATGCACTGAAACCTTTGTTGGCGAGTAGTTGCTGTTGAAGCGTTTGTAGATATTCGCTTATTTTGTAGATGGAGGAGGAAAGTTTCACTTTGATGATTATTTTCCGAATGAACAATGTCTGGACACGCCCGACAGTGGGTTTGTCGGGACCAAGAATGTTGTTGCCAAAGGTTTGACGCAACTGGGTGGAGAGTAACTGTGCCGCTTCGTCGGCCACGGACTCCTTTTTGTGTTTCAAATAAATATAGATGAGGTGGCAAAATGGCGGATATAGAAATAGTTGGCGCTCGGCAAGCTGGTCGTTGTAGAGTTGTTCGTAGTCGTTTTCGACTACCTGATGGATGATGGGTAAGTCGGGATTTTTTGTTTGCAGGACTACCAATCCTTGCTTGTTCTTACGTCCTGCTCGTCCTGCGACTTGTGCCATGAGGTGGTAGGCGCGTTCGTGGCTGCGAAAATCGGGGTAGTTGAGCATAGAGTCGGCATTGATGATGCCAACGACACTAACGTTGTCGAAATCCAATCCCTTTGACACCATTTGTGTGCCGATAAGTATGTTGGTTTGCCCGCTGGCGAAATCATTGATGAGTTTTTCGTAGGCTTTGCGTGTCTTGGTGGTGTCGAGGTCCATACGTGACACTTTCGCTTGGGGAAAATATTGCAGGATGTAGTCCTCGATGCGCTCGGTGCCAAAGCCTCTCGATTGTAAATCGTTGTTTTCGCAAGCAGGACATTGGGCGGGAACGGGATAGGTGAAACCGCAATAATGGCAGGTGAGTTGGTTGTGTTGTTTATGGTAGGTGAGGCTTACGTCGCAGTTAAGACATTTGGGAACCCAGCCACAGGTGTGACACTCGATAAAGGGCGCGAACCCTCGACGGTTTTGAAATAAGATGACCTGCTCTCCTTTGTCGATGGCTTGTCGCATCTTGCTGAGTAGCAATGGAGAAAAGGGACCTTCCATCAGCTTTCGTCGTGTGAGGTCTTTCGTATCGACAATCTGAACCGTGGGCAACTGAATGTCTTTGTAACGTCGGGTAAGTTCTACCAGCCCATATTTGCCGGTGATTGCATTGTGGTAGGTTTCAATACTGGGAGTGGCCGTACCTAACAATACTTTGGCATTGTACATGTTGGCCAGCATGATGGCTGCACTACGGGCATGGTAACGTGGTGCGGGATCTTGTTGCTTATAAGAGCTTTCGTGCTCCTCGTCGATGATGACAAGTCCGATGTGGGTGAAGGGTAGAAAAATACTGGATCGGACGCCCAGGATTACATTGAAGGGATCGTCGCTGAGCTGCTTTTGCCAAACGGCCACACGCTGGGCTTCAGTAAACTTGGAATGATACACTCCAAGATGGTTACCGAATATGTTTTTGAGTCGGGTGGTGATTTGTGTGGTGAGTGCAATTTCTGGAAGAAGATAAAGCACCTGTTTGCCTTGTTGAATGGTTTGCTGGATGAGATGAATGTATATCTCGGTTTTTCCACTGGAGGTGACTCCATGTAGTAGGCACACGTTTTTCTCCTGGAAAGAGGAATTGATGAGGTCGAAAGCCTTTTGTTGGGCTGTATTGAGTTGAAACTCGGTTTGGGTGTGGACTTCCTGTAGTTTTTGTGCGCGCCGCCGTGTTTCTGTTTTCAATCCAGATGGAAGGGCTGCCTTGAGGACATCGCCTAATGGACACATGTAGTAAGATGCAATCCATTGCCAAAAATTCAGTTGTGAGAGGAGTATGGAGGGTGACTCATCGACAACTTCCGTTATCATTTTCACTTGGACACCTTGTGGTGGAATGTGATGGATGCGCATGGCAATGCCCATGTATTGTTTAGAACCGAAAGGTACGAGCACGCGATGTCCTGTTTGGACAAATCTTTCCTTTTCGGGCGGGATTTCGTAAGTGAAGGTGCCTGGCAGAGGAACGGGAACGATGACATCGGCAAAGGTACTCATGTCTGACAAAAAATTATCGATGCGAAAATACAACAAAAATTTGTGTTTCTGCCACTAATCCTATATTTTTGCCCCCCGATTATTTCAAAATACAAGTAATGAAACGAATCGTTTGGACACTGTTGTTTGCGCTGAGTTGTTGGCAGCATGGGAGTGCACAAAATGTTGATTGGCTGAAAGGACGTGCCACATTAAATGCGGATGTGCAAGGCGGTTTCGCATATCAGAGCAATGCCGATCCTAAGGATAACCTGAACTTGAAGCTAGTGCTGGCCATATTCACCGTGAAAATCAATGAGCAGTGGAGTTTCCGCATCATGCACGAATTTTCGAGTAACAAGTTATTGGAGGCGTATATCGACTATACGTTTTCGGGAGCTTGCAGGGTGCGATTGGGACAATTCAAGACTGCTTTCACGATTGAGAATACATTGCCGGTGGGCATATTGGATTTGATAAGTTATTATGCACAGTCAGTGCTTTACTACAATGGTATGGCGGGTAATCCTTTATTTCAGGGCACCACAGGTCGTGACATGGGATTGATGGTGTCGGGCGATTTGTGGGGGAAGAAATTCAGCTATGACTTGGCGATGATGCAGGGACAGGGGATAAATACGGGTGACAAGAACAATCAGAAAGAATTTGTGGGACGACTGACATTTCGACCTGTCTCCAGTCTGGCAGTGGTAGGTTCTACACAGCTGGGCACGGCAAATGCTTTCGGGAAATCGGAATTTAATCCGTATGTTGAGGCTGGTGAAAACTATCAACGCCGACAATATTCTTTAGGCGCTGAGTGGAAACTCCCCCAAGTGAAGTTGCGTAGTGAGTATTTGTGTGGAAAAGAGGAGGGAGTGAAAACACGTGGCTATTATCTGACGGGATGCGTACCGCTAAACAAGAAACTTGAAGCCATCTTGTCGTACGACCACATGAATTTTAACACACAACTCGATGCAAGGCAAACAAATTATGTGGTGGGTGTCCAGTACTGGTTTTGGAAACTGTGCCGTCTGCAGGTGCAATATACCCGTTGCACTCCGACTTGGAAAGACCACTACGATTTGCTGCAATTCCAGGCCCAGTTGGCTTTTTAAAACGTTTGAAAGTCATTCTTTAATGACTTTTAATGAATGAGTGCAATGGTTATATGGAAAAAAGCGTTACCTTTGCAAGTTGTTAGTAGTAGATTAAAAAGATGTCAATAACAAAGTTCGCACAAGGCTATTTTCGTGGGCGCCAGAAGGCTATTGAAGCATATACGAATCGTGCAGAGGAAATTCAGAATACGGTTTTCCATAGATTGGTGAATGGGGCTTCGGAAACGGAATGGGGGAGGAAGTTTGATTATAAAAGTATTAAAGACTATAAGTGCTTCAGTGAACGTGTGCCGGTACAAACGTACGATGATATCAAAGGTTGTGTAGATAGAATGCGCCATGGAGAGAGGAATGTGCTATGGAAGGGGGCGGTGAAATGGTATGCGAAATCATCAGGAACGACAAACGACAAGAGCAAGTTCATACCAGTGAGCGTGGATGGCTTGAAGCGGATTCATTATTTGGGGGGAAAGGATTCAGTGGCATTGTACTTTGCACAGAATCCTTCAAGTCGCTTGTTTGATGGACGAAGTTTGATATTGGGGGGAAGTCATGCCTCCAATTATGACTTGTCTCATAGTTTGGTAGGTGACCTGTCGGCCATATTGATTGAAAACATCAATCCGATAGTCAATCTTTTGAGGGTGCCTTCGAAGAAAATGGCGTTGATGAGCGATTTCGAGCAGAAAAGGGATGCTATTGCCCGATATGCCATGAACAAGAATGTAACAAACATATCGGGCGTCCCTTCATGGATGTTGTCGGTGATTAAACGGATTTTGGAACTGGGCAATACAAACAACTTATTGGATATATGGCCCAATCTGGAGGTGTTCTTCCATGGTGGCGTGGCTTTTAC
>DCGR01000006.1:6745-23631 GCA_002315285.1 Bacteroides sp. UBA1773
ATAATGCCAGCGAAGGATTCTTCGGCATCCAGAACGATCCATCGGACAGCTCAATGTTGCTGATGATAGACTACGATGTGTTGTACGAGTTCATCCCACTGGAAGAGATAGATCTTCCATCGCCCCATGTCATCCCATTGTGTGATGTGGAAATAGGACGGAATTATGCGATGGTAATAACCACATCATGTGGATTGTGGAGGTACTTGATAGGTGATACGGTGAAATTTACCCAAAAAGACCCTTATAAGTTTATTATCTCAGGACGAACGAAGCATTTCATCAATGCGTTTGGAGAGGAACTTATGGTGGATAATGCGGAGAAGGGATTGGCTCAGGCGTGTAATGAAACGGGCGCTCAGGTGCTTGAATATACAGCCGCTCCAGTGTTTATGGATGTGGAGGCCAAATGCCGCCATCAGTGGTTGATAGAATTTGCAAAGGAACCAGATTCGTTGCAGCACTTTGCAGAAGTATTGGACAATACATTGCAAAAAATCAACTCGGATTATGAGGCTAAGCGTCATAAGGACATTACCTTGCAACAGCTGGAGATTGTTGAAGCCAAGCGTGGGTTGTTTGACCAATGGCTGAAGGGGAAAGGAAAGTTGGGTGGGCAACACAAAATCCCACGACTTAGCAATACGCGCGACTATATGGATGAGATGCTAACTTTGAATCAATGAGAAACATATGAATTGGAAAAAACACATGTTACCCGCTTCGTTGGCCACTGTCATCATTGCTTATTCATGTGCCAGCCAAGGATCACCTGATGGAGGACCCTATGATGAGGACCCTCCCAAGTTTGTCACTTCATCACCTCGTCCGTTCTCGCTTGATAATCATCAGAACAAACTGACACTTGAATTTGATGAATACGTAAAGATTGAGAAGGCTTCAGAAAAGGTGGTGGTGTCTCCTCCTCAACTTGAGCAGCCTGAAATCAAGGTCAGCGGCAAAAATATCATTGTCAATCTGATAGATACCATCAAAGATAGTGTCACCTATACTGTTGACTTTGCGGATGCTATTGTGGATAACAACGAAAGCAACCCAATGGGAAACTTTACATATTCATTCTCCACATATGGCAGAATTGACACAATGGAGGTGTCGGGAGTGGTGCTGAGCGCATCGGATTTGGAGCCTGTTAAAGGAATGATGGTAGGGTTGCATGCCAACTTACACGATTCTGTCTTTACTACTTTACCATTCGATAGGGTGTCGCGTACGGATAGCCGGGGACATTTTATTATTCGTGGAGTCGCTCCTGGACGCTATAGGATTTTTGCATTGAATGATGGCAACCAGAATTACTTGTTTGATTCCAAGACGGAGATGATTGCCTTCAGCGATTCCATCATTGTCCCATCGCAATTTGCGGACGAACGTCCTGATACGGTGTGGACTATCGATAGTATTGTGAAGGAAACGAGAATAGTACCATTTACCCATTATCTTCCTGATGACATTGTATTGCGCGCGTTCAAGGAAATCCCGACGAGAAGATACATGAAATCGGCAAAGCGTGACCAACAACATCATTTTGTCATCACGTTCAGTACACCGACCGACACTTTGCCTGCTTTGAAAGGATTGAACTTTGATGTGGAAAAGGATGTGGTGTTGGAAACAACGGCAAGGCATGATTCCTTGTGCTATTGGATAAAGGACTCGGTATTGATAGAATGTGATTCGCTGGTGGCTCAGTTGGATTATTATATGACGGACGACTCGTTGAATGTGTTGGTGCCGAAACGTGATACCATATTCCTAACCAATAAGGTGAGTCGCGCGCAACGGGAGAAATTGCGCGAGAAGGAAGCGAAGAAAAAGGAAAAAGAACGTAAGAAAAGAGAGAAAAGAGGTGATACCATCAGGACGGAACCAAAGAAATTTCTGAACATGAAGGTGGAGGCGACGGGGGACTTGTCGAGTAATGTCGTACTCTCGTTCACGGAGCCGATAGAACATTTTGATACATCAGCCATCAAACTGCAAGTGAAGGTAGATACGTTGTGGCAACCTATGAAATATGTGTTCAGGGTTGACACCATCGAACCTCGCAGGTATGAAATTCTGGCTCCATGGGAACCAGAGAACGAATACCAATTGCGCATTGATTCGGCGGCGGTGGAGGGCATCTATGGATTGCATACGAACAAGGTCGAACAAACGATAAAGACAAAGAAACTGGATGAATACGCCACTTTGTTCCTAAATATTCGTGGAGCTGCGCCAACGGCTTTTGTGGAACTGCTTGACAATAGTGGTAAGGTGTTGCGCAAACAAATACTTTCGAAAGAGAGCACGGCTGATTTCTATTTCCTGCAGCCTGGACAAAAATACTATGTGAGACTGGTAAACGATTTGAATGGAAACGGAATTTGGGATACGGGAGAGTATAGTTCACATTCGATGCCTGAGGATGTGTTTTATTTCCCAAAGACTTGGGAAATGAAAGCAAATTTTGAATTTGAGGAAAATTGGGATGTTTTTGCTGTTCCATTAGAACGTCAGAAACCATATGAGATTTTGAGACAAAAGCCCGAAAAGGAAAAGAAAGTGAAAAACAAAAATCAGGAACGCCTGAAAAATTTAGGAAGAACTCAAGAATGAAAAAACTACTGATGTTGGTGATTTGGGAATTGTGTGTTTGTGGAAACATCCAAGCCCAATGTGTAGCAGAGAATGAAGCCATCCAACCCGGAGAGAGATTGGTGTATGACTTGAAGTTCAATTGGAAATTCATTTGGCTTAATGCCGGTGAGGCCAGCATGACGGTCAAGAATGTACAATACGATAATAAGGAATGTCTGGAAGGGCGTTTGTTGTGTGTCACGAACAAGACCATTGACCGATATTTCCCGATGCGTGATACGTTGGTCACCATAGCAGGCCCCCAGATGGAGCCGTTGTATTTTCGCAAGGGAGCGGCTGAAGGAAAGCGATACTCGGTAGAGGAAGGATGGTTTAGCTATGGCAAGGGGAAGTGCCATGTGAAACAGTACCGCGATGTGAGGGATGGCGGTCGTGAGGAAATGGATGCTGATTATGATGACTGTCTGATAGATATGCTGGGCATTGTGCTTCGTGCACGCTCGTTCGATGCTTCAAAAATGGTGGTGGGTATGGGTACGGAGTACCAAATGGCTACAGGACGTGCAGTGAAGCATGAAGTGTTGATGTATGAGGGTATGAAGGTTGTGAACACCAAAGACAACCATTCTTATCGTTGCCATTGTTTTACGCTGTTCGATGATGAGGGAAAGGGCGGAAAGAAAGCCATAACAGTGTATGTGACGGATGACAAGAACCATATTCCTGTGCGCATTGATTTGTATTTGAGGTTTGGCGCCGCCAAGGCCTATTTGCGTAGCGTACAGAACAATCGATATCCCATAACTTCTTTTATAAGACAATAGACATGAAACGATTTGGATCTGTAATTGGTGTTCGACCTGAAAAACTTGAGGAGTATAAGAAACTGCACGCTGCAGCATGGCCAGGTGCGCTGAAAATGATATACGATTGCAATTTACGCAATTATAGCATTTACTACAAGGACGGGCTTTTGTTTAGTTATTACGAATATGTGGGTGATGATTATGCTGCGGACATGGCCAAGATGGCTGCCGATGAGGAAACGAAACGTTGGTGGGCACTTACCGATCCTTGTCAAATCCCTTTAGAGACTCGAAAAGAGGGAGAGTGGTGGGCTGGTATGGAAGAAGTGTTTCATTGTGATTGATGGGTTGGATGCTAAGGAAAACATGCTTTTTCGATGAGATTTGATGTGCATGGAAGCCGTGATAATGCTCGTTGATGCGCCATAAGGGTGTTGTTTGGTATAATCATTTTTTGGGGGAGGATAAGAATTTGTGCGGAAACGAAAATAATGGGCTTGATTTTTTTGTTGTGGTTTGTTGTTATTCCGAAAGAGATGATGTAATTTTGCGAAAAATTAAAATAAGTTGTCATGGATAATAAAAAAACAATAAAAACAGCGCTTATCTCCGTTTTTCACAAGGAGGGATTAGATGAGATAATAGCGATGTTACATGCAGAGGGTGTGTCGTTTCTTTCCACGGGTGGTACACGTCAGTTTATAGAATCGTTGGGCTTTCCTTGCCAAGCGGTAGAGGATTTGACATCTTATCCGTCCATTTTGGGAGGACGGGTGAAGACTCTCCATCCGAAGGTGTTTGGAGGTATCCTTTGTCGTCGATACAACAAGCAAGACCAAAATGAGATGGCACAATATGAGATTCCTGAAATAGATTTGGTAATTGTGGACCTTTATCCTTTTGAAGACACTGTCGCTTCTGGTGCAGCGGAGCAAGACATTATCGAAAAAATAGATATAGGTGGCATCTCTTTGATACGTGCTGCTGCGAAAAACTTCAATGATGTGGTTGTTGTCGCAAGCAAATCCCAATACAAGCCTTTAATGGATATGCTTCAGAGTCAGGGTGCCCATTCAACATTGGCTGACAGAAGATGGTTCGCAAAAGAGGCTTTCGCTGTGTCATCAGCGTATGATAGTGCTATTTTCAACTATTTTGACGGAGATGAAATTTCGGCGTACCGATGTGCTGTCAATCAAAAAATGCCATTGAGATATGGTGAGAATCCGCATCAGAAAGGTTGTTTCTTTGGTGATTTCAATGCTATGTTTACACAAATCCATGGCAAGGGAATTTCATATAACAATTTGTTGGATATCAATGCTGCCGTAGATCTGATCAATGAATTTGACGAAACGACTTTTGCAATCCTAAAACACAACAATGCTTGTGGCATTGCTTCGAGAAGTACTTTGATGCAGGCATGGGTTGATGCTTTGGCTTGCGATTCCGTGTCGGCTTATGGTGGTGTGTTGATAGCAAATGATGTGATAGATAAGGATGTTGCGGAAGAAATCAACAAAATATTCTTTGAGGTTATCATCGCACCAAAATATACGGAAGATGCGATAGAAATTCTGTGCCAGAAGAAGAACAGAATCATATTGATTCGTAAGGATGTGGAAATGCCAAAGATGCAAGTCCGTTCTGCTCTGAATGGGGTGTTGTTGCAAGAGAAGGATTTGGATGTTGAAACACAATCGGATTTGAAACAAGTAAGCAAGAAGACACCGACAGCACAGGAAATAGAGGATATGTTGTTTGCCAATAAGCTTGTGAAAAACAGCAAGAGTAATTCGATTGTGTTGGCAAAGAACAAACAACTTTGTGCGAGTGGAGTAGGACAGACTTCGCGTGTGGATGCGCTGAAACAAGCTATAGAAAAGGCGAAAACATTCGGCTTTGATCTACATGGTGCCGTGATGGCAAGTGATGCTTTCTTCCCATTTCCTGACTGTGTGGAAATCGCAAATGAAGCAGGAGTTACGGCTGTAATTCAGCCTGGGGGATCGATGCGTGATGACCAAACGTTCCAATATTGTGATGAACATGGTGTAGCGATGGTTACTACAGGAATACGTCATTTTAAACATTAATACTGAAAATATATTATGTTATGGGTCTTTTCTCATTTACGCAGGAAATAGCAATGGACTTGGGTACGGCCAATACCCTTGTCACGTTTAATGGTAAACTCGTTGTCAATGAGCCTTCGGTAATTGCTATCGACCGCAGGTCGGAGAAAGTAATATGCTGTGGTCAGGAAGCCAAATTGATGGAGGGCAAGGAAAGTCCTACCATTAAAACCATACATCCTTTGAGGGATGGTGTCATTGCTGATTTCAAGGCATGTGAACTGATGATGAACAGCATGATTAAAAAGGCAATCTCGGGAAAACATTTTTTCTCGCCATCATTAAGAATGGTGATAGGTGTCCCTTCCGGCAGTACGGAAGTAGAACTTCGAGCTGTAAGGGATAGTGCAGAACATGCTGGTGGACGTGAAACGTATCTGATTTATGAACCTATGGCCTCTGCAATTGGTATTGGTATTGATGTGGAGGCACCTGAAGGCAATATGGTGGTCGATATAGGTGGTGGATCTACAGAAATTGCAGTCATCTCGTTGGGCGGAATTGTGACGAATTCATCGATACGTGTGGCTGGAAATGAGTTGACTGCCGATATTGTGGAATATATGGGCCGGCAGCACAATATTAAAATCAGTGACCGTATGGCCGAACGTATCAAAATCAGTGTCGGTTCGGCGTTGACGGAGTTAGGCGATGATGCTCCTGATGATTTTATCGTAAGAGGTCCCAACCGCGTCACGGCATTGCCGATGGAAATAGCGGTCTCGTATCAGGAGATTGCCCATTGTCTTGAAAAGACTATTAATAAGATAGAGACTGCCATTCTAAACGCTTTGGAACAAACTCCTCCAGAGTTGTACGCTGACATTGTCAATAATGGCATTTATCTGTCGGGTGGCGGAGCATTGCTTCGTGGAATAGACAAGAGGCTGAGCGAAAAAATAAACATAACATTCCACGTCTCGGAAGAACCATTGCTGAATGTTGCAAAAGGTACTGGCATCGTTCTCAAGGATGTTAATCACTATGCGTATCTGACACAGTAATATTGTTGAATCAATGATTAACTGATGGTTGGAATAAGTTTATGAAAAATCTCATTCGTTTCCTTGCCAAGAATAGTCATTGGTTTGTATTCCTCCTGTTGGAGATAATAGGGATTATACTTTATTCCCAATTTAATAGCCGACAGGGGGCTGTTATTTTTTCTTCAGTCAACAATGTGGCAGGGGCTTTTTATCAAGTCTCATCAAGTTTGGGTACGTACTTGAATTTGAAGAAGGAAAATTCGGCACTTCATGATGAAAATGTGGAGTTGAATATGCAAATTGCCCAATTGCGTGAACAGTTACAAGATGTTGGGTGGAGTGCTGATACTCTTTCAAAATGCATTGATACAACTTTAAATGTGCGATATTTGATAAAAGCTAGGGTAATAAACAACACATTGTTCAGAAAGGATAACTTTATTACCCTCGACAAGGGGGAAACTGATGGCATTTCAAAGGAAATGGGAGTGATTGACAGCAATGGAATAGTTGGAGTGATTTTTATGACATCAAAACATTATTCCCTTGTTCTTCCTTTATTAAACTCGCAGAGCAGCATCAATTGCAAAGTGGCTATGACCGAATTCTTTGGAGCTCTTAGCTGGAATCGTGAGTCTTTGCGATATGCTTGTTTGAATGATTTGCCTCGACATTCAATTGTCGAGAAAGGAGATAAAATCGTCACGAATGGATTCAGTGCTGTCTTTCCTGCTGGATTACCAGTGGGTGAAGTGGAAGAAATATTAGATGGTGATGACAATCAGTCGTACAAGCTTAAAGTAAAACTGGGTGTTGATTTCGCTAATTTGCGAAATGTCTATGTGATAGATGCAAGGATTGATGAAGAAAGAAGAAATTTGGAGTCTTTGGTAAAATAGGAATGCAATGACAGAAATACTTCGAAAAACATCTTGGATTGTGATTTGTGTCCTGTTGCAGGTCATCTTTTTTGACCATTTTCATGTGATGGGGTATGGAGCGCCTTTGATTTATATTTTGTTCTTGCTCGATTATCGCTCGAATGACAATGTGATTTCTTCGATGTTGTGGGGTACTTTGTTAGGCCTTTTTGTCGATATGTTTCATGATTCGATTGGGGTGAACATGATGGCAATGGTTTTCATGGTTTTTATTAGAGGGAAAATATTTGATATGTTTGTTCGAAACAGGAAGTTGAATGATGAATATACTCTTGATTTCTCTTCGCTGGGAATAAATATTTATACACAAATATTGGTGATTATCACATTCCTATATTGTGTGTGTCTTTCGTGGCTGGAGGATATTACATTCAAATACTTTTTGCAATTTCTTCTGAAAGTTGTTACAGGCACCTTTAGCACTACGGCACTTGTGCTGTTCTATAATTTTTTAAGATATTATCGCCGTGGACGTTGACAATAAGTTTGACAATCGAAAGTATTTGATTGGTGGAAGTGTATTGTTGATGGCGGTTGTCTTTCTGATTCGTTTACTTTCCTTACAGATATTTAGTGACACCTATAAACTCGAAGCTGACAATAATGCCTTTTTCAATAAGGTACAGTTCCCGAGCAGAGGATCAATTTATGATCGTAACAACAATCTGTTGGTTTTCAATCAGCCTGCTTATGATGTGACGCTAATCATGAGGGAGATTCACGACCTTGATACGCTTGAGCTTTGTCGTTCGCTTCATATAACTAAGGAATTCTTTGACAATAGAATAGCTTCGATAAAGGATAAGAAAACAAATCCTTCGTATTCGCCTTATACAGTACAGGTGTTTATGGCGCATCTGTCTATCGAGGATTGTGGGGCTTTTCAAGAAAAACTGTTCAGGTTCCCAGGCTTTTCGATACAGCGTAGAACCATTCGAAAGTATTCTTATAATGTTGGAGCTCATGTGTTGGGTGATATGGCTGAGGTGTCGAAAAGTGACATCAAATCGGATTCTTATTATGGCATGGGAGACTTCATTGGCAAACAAGGGGTAGAAAGATCATACGAAAAAGTGTTGCGTGGGGAAAAAGGAGTGGAACGGTTCTTACGTGATGCGCATGGTTACATTCAGGGCCGATATAAGAATGGAGATATGGACATTCCATCGAAACCTGGGAAGGATTTGACTTTGAGTATTGACATCGAATTGCAGCAACTTGCCGAACGTTTGCTCGAAGGGAAATTAGGGAGTATTGTGGCCATTGAACCTGCAACAGGCGAGGTGTTATGCATGGCTTCGGCACCGACTTTCGATCCAGCCATCATGGTGGGTCGTCAAAGGGGTGCTAATCAGATAAAACTTTCGCAAGATTCTTGGAAACCGTTGCTTAATAGGGCCATCATGGGTCAGTTCCCTCCTGGATCTACTTTCAAGACAACCCAGGCATTGACATTCCTGCAGGAGGGTGTTGTCACTCCTTCCACACAATATCCTTGTTTGGGCGGTTTTGACTTCGGGGGGTTACATGTAGGATGTCACAGCCATCCGTCACCTTTGCCATTGGAGGCTGCAATAGCTACTTCATGTAACGGCTACTTTTGTTGGGGACTGTTTCAGATGATGGGTTCCAAAAACAAGTATGGAAGTGTGCAAAAAGCCATGGCTACTTGGCGTGATTACATGGTTTCCATGGGTTTTGGGTATCCGTTAGGTGTGGATTTGCCAGGCGAAAAAAGAGGAATGATTCCCAATGAGAAATTCTATGACAAGTATTATGGAAAGTATTGGAATGGTTTGACAATTGTCTCCATCTCAATTGGCCAGGGCGAAG
The DNA here is from genome assembly GCA_002315285.1 of Bacteroides sp. UBA1773. Taxonomy (GTDB): domain Bacteria; phylum Bacteroidota; class Bacteroidia; order Bacteroidales; family Bacteroidaceae; genus DCGR01. The sequence continues at coordinate 16,051 of DCGR01000006.1, forward strand.
TGACGGCAACTCCTTTGCAAATTGCCAACTTAGGGGCAACGATAGCCAATAGAGGCTATTTCATTACACCTCATGTGGCAAAAGAAGTACGTGGATCATCCCTTGATTCCATATATCAGACCCGTAGATATACGATGGTTGGAAAGGAACACTACGAGACTGTTGTTAGAGGTATGCGTGCTGCTGTGCAGGGAGGAACATGTCGAAATGCAAATATTCCAGGCATAGAGGTCTGTGGGAAAACGGGTACAGCTCAAAATAGGGGTAAGGATCATTCTGTTTTTATGGGATTCGCCCCAATGGAGAATCCTCGGATAGCAGTAGCGGTATATGTGGAAAATGGAGGGTGGGGTGCTACTTTTGGTGTCCCTATCGGTAGTCTGATTATGGAAAAGTATCTGAAAGGACATCTTTCTGTTGAGAGCGAGGAACGGGTGCTTGGTATCCGAAATGAAAAGATCGAGTATGGAACACACGAGAGGTAACATAAATGTTTTTCAGCACATAGATTGGATCACAGTCCTGCTCTATGTGGTGATGATAGCGTTAGGATGGCTGTGCATTTATGGTGCTAGTTATGATTTTACGGATATTGACATTTGGAATTTCAATACTCGTATTGGTAAACAGTTGGTTTGGATTGGATGTGCTTTGGTTCTAGCCTTGATTATCTTGTTGCTTGAAAAGGACATTTTCTTCAATTTTTCCTCCATCATGTATGTAGGCATGATATTGTTGTTGGCAGTTACTCCCTTTGTTGCGAATGATATAAAAGGGTCATATTCATGGATAACATTAGGGCCTGTTAGTGTGCAACCTGCAGAGTTCGCGAAGTTCATTACTGCATTGACTATTGCCCGTTATGCTGAATTCTATGAGTTTTCGATGAAGAATCGAAGGAATATGTTGACCATGTGTCTGATCATACTCGTGCCGATGTCTCTCATTGTATTTCAGCATGAAACGGGTTCGGCGCTGGTTTTTCTTTCTTTTTTTCTCGTACTTTATCGTGAGGGCTTATCAGGATCCTTTTTGTTGGCAGGCTTTTGTGCCATTGTCTATTTCATTGTTGGTGTTCGATATGGCGAAAACGTTATGGCCGATGGAGTCACGATTGTCGGTAGGTATGCAGTTTTGTTATCGGTCATTTTTTTGGCGTGCCTGCAACTGGCCTATTACAAGGGGATAAGAAATGAGGCAAAATGGATCATGGGTTTAGCCGTGGGACTTTCAATATCATTGACACTTTTGTCTATTCATGCCATTCCCTTTGATGTTTCGTTGGCCTTGTTGATTGTTTGTGTGTGCATGATTATTGCTTTGTTGTGTATAGGAATTCACCGCCGTGTTTCGTCTTACTTATATATAGCCTTTTTCGCTTTTTGTTCGTTGGTGTTTCTCTATTCTGTCGATTATGTTTTCGACAATGTCTTGGAATCCCACCAGCAGGTGCGCATCAAGGTCGTATTAGGTATGGAGGAAGATCTTGCCGGTGCAGGATATAATGTGAATCAAAGCAAGATAGCTATTGGTTCTGGTGGCTTTTGGGGGAAGGGTTTTTTGAATGGTACCCAAACCAAACTGAAATATGTGCCAGAACAAGACACCGATTTCATATTTTGCACAATGGGCGAGGAACAGGGATTTTTAGGATCGTCCGCAGTGATTATCTTGTTTGTTATACTGATTATCAGGCTACAGGTGCTCGCAGAACGACAACGCACACGTTTCGGAAGAGTGTATGGCTATTGTGTGATTTGCATCCTCTTCTTCCACGTGTTTGTCAATATTGGGATGGTGCTTGGTTTGGTACCAGTCATTGGCATCCCGTTACCCTTCTATAGCTATGGCGGATCCTCGTTGTGGGGATTTACGATTCTGTTGTTTGTGTTCCTTCGGATTGATGCTTCGAATCAGCTACATTAGGTTTATTGTTGTTTCTTCTTCTGTTTCTGTTGTCTTTTGGGTAGTTTGAACTGAATTTCTGCCTTGGTTGGGCATTTTCTCTGTTATGTTGCTTGTTCGGATTTTCGTTTGCCTGACCGTTTTCATTGTTTTTGCTATTGTTCCGTTGTCTTGTAGTGAAGGCATTGTTGTCAGCACCATCCGCAATTCTTCTTTTTTTCTTGTTTTTCTTATGGCGGTCAAATCTTGTCAGACTGTCTTGTTCTACCAAATCAATAGGCTTTTGGATGAATTTTACGGAAGAGTCTGGCTCAAGGTTTTGGGGCTTTTCTCCTCGTTTGTTCATGTTGATGATTTCGAAGGCACGTCGTGAGGTGATGGTCGTTTCGTTAGCAAGGATAGATTTGTCGGATGAATATGTGATGACACTTTTCAAAATATCAGCTTTGAAGAAATAGAAGGTTCCATTCGATGTCTCAAGGGGTATTTCTTTGCTGGGAAGTCGTCGTTGTGCTTCGACGTACGAATCTATTTCATAGTTGAGGCAGCATTTGAGTTTCGCACACTGGCCTGCCAGTCGTTGTGGGTTCATGGAGATGTCTTGGAAACGTGCAGCTCCTGTGGAAACGGAAATGAAATTTGTCATCCAAGTGGCACAACAGAGTTCTCTGCCACATGGGCCAATCCCTCCAATCCGTCCGGCTTCCTGTCGGGCACCGATCTGTTTCATTTCTATGCGTACATGGAACGTTTCTGCCAGCACTTTGATGAGTTGTCGGAAATCCACTCGTCCGTCGGCAATGTAGTAGAAAATAGCCTTGTTGCCATCCCCTTGATATTCCACATCGCCTATCTTCATGTCAAGATTCAGCTCTTTTGCAATTTGTCGTGACTGAATCATTGTCTGGTGCTCTTTGCTTTTGGCTTGTTCGTATTTTTCCAAATCCACAGACTTTGCTTTCCTGTAGATTCGCTTGAATTCCGTGTCGGGCCGTAAATTGGCTTTTTTCACTTGCAGCAATACCAAGGGACCAGTGAGTGTGACTACTCCGATGTCGTGCCCAGGAGTTGCCTCAAGCGCTACAATGTCACCTTTTTCGAGGGGGATTTTATTGCTGTTTCTGTAATATCCCTTTCTGGTGTTTTTGAATTGCACCTCAACCAAATCCTGACTTCCTTCTTGTTCGGGTAGATTGGCCAGCCAGTCGTAGGTGTTGAGTTGCTTGTCGTGTTTGCTGCATCCTTTGCAACATAGTGTATCTCCTCCGTTTTTCAACTTGAATTCGTTGCTCATAAATAGTGTTAGCTTGTTGTTATTTTGTTATTTTTGTATTAGGAGCACAATCATTTTCAATGCGAAATCCAAAAAAACGATTTTTGCATTCACGTTTTGTTCGATGTGTTGTTGTGCGTAGCTTAATTCATTCATTATACCGATTACATTTGTTTCGTTGACAAAAGGCGAGAAGTTTCGGGCAAATTGTGTCTCTTCCCGATTCAGATAAACCATCGATGGCTCTTTGATGTTGAAAATGAAGTTGTTCCGAATCATTTGTTGACAATACAATAGAAAATCCTTTTGTCTTTCACGTCCTAGTGATGCGATTTCCTCACTCCATGCTTTCATTTCCATCACTTTGCGTTGATAAGCCAAGCGCATCAGTGCGATGAAGAGTTTTAGGTAGTTGGCCTTTTCTTCGCTTGTGTGGATAATCTGTAGGGCCGACAGGTAGTTCCCCATGGACTGGTGTGCCACGTTCTTGGCATCGGTTCCCGACAATCCGAATTGTTGGGTGAGCGACAGGCTTAAGGTTTCTTCCGGAATTGCCCTGAAGTTGCATCGTTGCACACGGCTTTGGATGGTAGGAAGCAGTTGCTCTGGATTTTCGCTTACCAGTAGGAATATGGTTTGCAGTGGGGGTTCTTCCAGCAGCTTGAGCAGTTTGTTCGCACATTCCACGTTCATTCGTTCGGGCAGCCAGATAATGACAGTCTTGTATCCGCCTTGACTCGACTTGAAGCTGGTCTTACGCAGCAACAGGTCGCTTTCCTTCACGAAAATCAATGCCTGTTGGTTCCCGGCGTTCATGGCGTTGAGCCACATGCTGAGGTCAAAGTATGGTGTGGAACTGACCAGTTCACGCCATTGGGGAAGAAAGTCATCGCTGGTGGGCATTTTCCCCGTGTTGATGACCGGGAAGATGAAGTGAAGGTCAGGGTGAGCCAGTTTGTTGAACTTTGCACAACTTGCGCACGAGCCGCAGGCATCATTGTCATTCGGATGTTCGCAACACAGGTAACGTGCATAGGCAATTGCCATGGGGAGAGTGCCTCTTCCTGCCATTCCGCCAAACAATTGTGCATGGGCAATCCTTCCTTTCTTGACTCCGTCAATAAGGTGATGCTTAATGTCTGTTTGCCCTATGATGTCTTTGAAAAACATTTTGATGCCAATCTTAATTGTCCAGCAAAAATAAGGAAAAAATCGGTTGCGTGAATGGGTCCTGGCGTATTTTACTCTTATTTATTATAAAAAAGGTGTCAGGACATTTGCCGCCCATCCTTGAAACCGTTTCCAGGCTGGGCGTTCTTTGTACGATTCGCTGGTCAGTAGTGTGCTTTTTCCTATGTCGGTGTCGAATACGTCGTTCAGGTCGTTGGTGGTTGTCTTGTCGAAGATGAAGGCATTCACTTCGTGGTCGAACCGCAGGCTTCGGCTGTCGAGGTTGGTGCTTCCCACCGTACAAAACAAGTTGTCAACCATCATGATTTTGCTGTGATGAAAGCCTTCGTCATAGACATAGACATGTGCACCAAGTTTACGGAGTTGGTTGGCAACATAAAAGCATCCTTCCGGCGAAAATGGGATGTCGGATTTGGCGGAAATCATTATCTCGACATTGACTCCGCGTCGTATGGCTTTTTTCAGGGCCTTTCGTACCATGTGTGTCGGGGTGAAGTAGGGGTTTATGATTCTGACTTGCCGTGTGGCTGCATCAATGGCTTTTGCATAAGCCCTGCGCAGGAGCTTGGGGCTTTTCCTTGGCCATCTGTTTACGATGGCTATTCTTTTGTCGCCATCAATGTAGCTGGCCCTACGAAGCGGATAATACTTCTCACCGCTGATGTCTTGGTAGGTACATTTGTTCCACATGCTTAGAAAGATTTCTTGCAGCACGTTCACGGCTTCTCCTTCTATGCGGGTATGCATGTCGCGCCATGGCCCTATTTCAGGTAGGCCATTCACGTAGTAGTCGGCTATGTTCATGCCTCCAGTATAGGCTATCATCCCATCGATGACCACAATTTTCCGGTGGTCGCGAAACAATACGTGGTTGAACCAGGGGAACCGTATTGGATCGTATTTGACGATTTCAATCCCTTTTTCCCGAAGTGCTTCTAGGTGTTGTTCTCGAAGGGGCTGATTATTCGACATATTGCCAAAAGCATCGAACATGGCTCGCACTTCTATTCCTTCAGATGCTTTTTGCTCCAGCAGTTTGAACGTAAGTGTGGCGATGGAGTCATTGCGGAAATTGAAATATTCCAAATGAATGTGGTGTTTGGCTTGCCGTATGGAGGCAAACAGGTCCTCGAATTTTTCGCGCCCGCTTTTCAGTAGCCTTATGTTGTTCCGTCGGCTTGTTTCAATGCCGTTGTTGTGTAGATATTCAATGACGATGCTGTCGCTTTGTCCCCAGCACACAATGGAGAGGCAGCAGAGGGTTATGGCCAGTATTGTTTTCAGTCTCATTTGTCGGTATGCCCGTTAAAGTGACAATGTTGCGCGACCATGGTGACGTACATTGTCGTTTTGCAACAATTTTAATTGTGATATCCAAAATATGAGTCGCAAAAGTAACCATTATTTCAGAAAATACCTAATTTTGCGGTGTTTTTGGAGTCAAAGATAAAAAAAGTCATGGGCAAGTTGTATGTTGTGCCTACTCCTGTAGGCAATTTGGAGGACATTACGCTTCGGGCGCTTCGGTTGCTCAAGGAGGCCGACCTTATCTTGGCTGAGGATACACGCACTTCGGGAGTATTGCTCAAGCACTATGGGATTCATAATGCCATGCTTTCGCATCATAAGTTCAATGAACATCAGACTGTCGATGGTGTCGTACAACGCATTTTGGGTGGTGAGACGGTAGTCCTTGTGTCCGATGCGGGAACGCCGGGCATTTCCGATCCCGGTTTCCTTTTGGTTCGCCAGTGTGTCGAGGCAGGCGTCGAAGTGCAATGCCTGCCTGGTGCTACTGCGTTCGTACCCGCATTGGTTTCGTCGGGTTTGCCTGATGAACGTTTTTGTTTCGAAGGCTTTTTGCCGCAAAAGAAGGGACGGGCCACTCGTTTGGCATCCTTGCAGGAAGAAACCCGTACTATGGTTTTTTATGAATCACCTTTCCGATTGCTGAAGACGTTGGGCCAGTTCGCCGAGTGTTTTGGCGATACTCGCTTCGTATCGGTCAGTCGCGAAATTTCGAAAGTCCATGAAGAGACTATTCGTGGCACATTGCGTGAGGTGATAGCTCATTTCTCAGAAACCCCTCCACGAGGAGAGATTGTCATTGTGGTGGGAGGCAAGAGCGTGAAGGACCAACACCCTGTCGGTTGACGTGTATGTCGGTCAATGGGCATGACTTGTTTTTGGCATTTTCATTACGTGTGTTTTTCAGATAGACTAACTAATTTTTCAGATGTTATGAAGAAAATCGTTTTATTATTCATGTGTTTGGTGGCACTTGCTTCATGTGGCAATGGTGCCAAGGAAAAAGAGTTGCGTGAACGCAACGACTCATTGGTGGCTCAGCTCGCAAGCCGTGATGCTGAGATAGACGCAATGATGTGCGCTTTCAATGATGTGCAGGAAGGTTTCCGGCAGATTAATGAGGCCGAGAATCGTGTCGATTTAAACAATCATGCAGAGAATGCTTCTGCTACGGCATTGATTCAGGAAGACATCCGTTTCATTACGAAACAGTTGCAGGATAATCGCGAAGAGATTGCCAAACTGAAAGAGCAGTTGGACAACGGACGCATCCAATCAGCTCAGTTGAAGCGTGCGGTTGAAAACCTCACGGCCGAACTGGAGCACAAGCAGAAGCAAATCGAGTCGCTGCAGGCCGAACTTGCCGCCAAGAACATCCGTATTGCCGAGTTGGATGCTGCGGTGAGTGACCTTCATGAGAACATCGCCGAACTTCATGCCGATGTGGCAGAAAAGACCGCTACGGTGGCACAACAGGAGGTAGAACTGAATGCCGCTTGGTATGCTGTGGGAACCAAGGCTGAGCTCAAGGAACAAAATATTTTGGAATCGGGTTTCCTCAAGAGCAAGAAGGTGCTGAAGGATGCCTCCTTCAACAAGGATTATTTCACGCAGATTGACATTCGTTCTACCACGACCATTGTTTTGGGACGTAGCCCGAAATTGTTGACCACACATCCTGAAAGTTCTTACAAGATTACCACAGGGGCCGACAAACAGGCTACCCTCGAAATCACCGACTACAAGGCTTTTTGGACTGCATCAAAATATTTGGTTGTCCAGGTGAAATAAGAAGCTGTCTTTGAAATCATCCAGTAAATTGGTAACTATCAGGCTATGTAAGGCGCTCGTACTTTACATGGCCTGAATAGTTATAATATAGGGTGTTAAGTTAATGGTTTGAG
>DCGR01000042.1 GCA_002315285.1 Bacteroides sp. UBA1773
AAAGAAACCGCTGCGGAATTAAGGTTATCTACTGTAATACGACTCTTCCACACAATGTCAAATAGACAGACTACTAGGCACTTCTGACTCTATTTGCCGTTCGTTCTTGTGTTGCGCACATTGTCGGCGACACATACATCCCTTACACCCATCATTATCCAGCCTGCAACGTCGCTTGACAATATGGCATATAGCCACACAAACAACAAGCATGACAACAAGGATGACAATCAATGTCGAAATCATTGGCAAAAAAGAGTACAAGAATTTCTTGTACTCATCTCTTTCATGATAGAAAAGGCTGAGGAGACTCAGCCACAAATCAATTATAACAATTTGATGGACAATTCCTTTCCATCGTCCTGCACCATCACTTTGTTTTCACGAAGCAACCAGCCAAGAGCCAAATAGAAATCCTTGTCCGTTTTCAGCTTGGCTTCCTTCTTGATTTCTTTCTGCGTCAACCCACCTTTTCCCTCTAATGCACGCCAAATCTGACCCGCCATTGTTCCTACTTTTTCTTCCATTACATCTAAAATTAAATGACACAAACATCTTATCGACTGCAAAATTACATTATTTTCACGCACATTCAATAGAACTTGTGGATTTTTATTGGGATTATCAAAAAATAAGCGTATTTTTGTGGCAAATATAGAGTAAGAGATATGAGTTGTACGCCACTTAACATTGTCATTTTGGATGGCTTCTGTTTGAGTCAAAACGATTTGTCCTGGAACGATTTTGAACAACTTGGCAAATTGACCATTTACCCACGGACTATGCCAGAAGATGTCATACCACGCATAAAGGATGCCCAAGTTGTCATCACGAACAAAACAGTAATCTCTGAGGAAATCATCAAAAACAGTCCAAAGTTACAATACATTGGTGTACTTGCCACAGGTTACAATGTCGTGGACATTGCATGTGCAAAATCCCATGGCATCGTTGTGACCAATGTTCCGGCCTACAGCACATATAGTGTAGCTCAGCTCGTATTCGCTCACCTGCTTAACATAACCAACCACATAGCCTGCTATGCCGAGAAAAATCGCGAAGGACGTTGGAGCGTTTCCGAAGATTTCTGTTATCTGGATACACCTTTGACCGAACTTGCAGGAAAGAAAATGGGGATCATTGGTATGGGCAACACAGGACAGGCCACCGCCACCATCGCCCAAGCATTGGGCATGAAAGTATATGTCTTTTCATCAAAGCCTTATCGCTATCTGCCAGAAGGAGTGACGAAATTGGAAATCGATGACATCTTCGCGCAATGTGACATAGTATCACTGCACTGCCCACTGACAAAAGACACGGAATGCTTGGTAAATGCAAAGCGGCTGGCTCTAATGAAACGGCAGGCCATCATCATCAACACCGCACGTGGAGGACTCGTCAACGAACAAGATTTGGCTTACGCACTCAACAACGACATCATCATGGCTGCTGCGGTAGATGTGCTGAGCACAGAGCCACCAAAAGCCGACAACCCTTTGCTGGCAGCCAAAAACTGTTACATCACGCCACACATAGCATGGGCTACCATCGAGGCGCGCAAACGCCTCAAGGCTGTCGCTTTGGACAATTTGAAAGCATTCATCGCGGGGAAGCCAAACAACAACGTCGCAGTGTAAAGAAACAATCCATGAGAAGAGAGGGGGGTCATAGCTTATCGTCTCCCCATAGTTGTTTCATACGTTCGGCTATTTTTTGTTCCGAAGGATTGTTTTGGGCTATCCAGAAACGTTTTTCATCGATACTTTCAGGCAAAAATTGCTGTTTCACGAAGTTATCCTTATAATCATGTGCATACTTATAGCCACTTGCATATCCCAATTGTTCCATCAGTTTCGTGGGAGCATTGCGTAGGTGCAAAGGCACAGGCAGATTTCCCGATGCCTGCACTTCGCGCAAAGCTGATCCTATGCCCATATAGGCCGAATTACTCTTAGGGCTGGTAGCCAAATACACGGTAGCCTCGGCAAGTGGAATACGCCCTTCTGGCCACCCTATCTTTGCAACCGCATCAAAAGCCGCATTGGCCAACAAGAGAGCATTTGGATTGGCCAGTCCTATGTCCTCCGCTGCCGATATCACCAATCGACGAGCAATAAAGGTGGGATCCTCCCCACCCTCAACCATCCTCGCCAACCAATACAGAGCCGCATCGGGATCACTGCCACGAATGCTCTTGATGAAAGCGGAAACAATGTCATAATGCAATTCACCATCCTTGTCGTAGGCCAAGGGATTCTGCTGCAGACGTTGCCTCACCTTCTCATCAGTAATGACAATTTCACCCGATACATCCTCTGCCTCCACCACCAGTTCAAGGATGTTGAGCAGTTTCCGCGCATCACCTCCAGAATAGCGCAACATGGCGTCCGTCTCCTTCACCACCACATTTTTCTTCCTCAGCATCGCATCCTTGTCCAATGCGTTAGCAAGCAATTTCAGCAAGTCATCCTTTTCCAACGACTTCAACACATACACCTGGCAGCGCGACAACAACGGACGTATCACCTCAAACGAAGGATTCTCGGTGGTAGCACCTATCAAGGTCACCACGCCCGTTTCCACAGCGCCCAATAGCGAGTCTTGTTGTGACTTGCTGAAACGGTGGATTTCGTCGATGAACAATATAGGACTCGCCTGCGAAAAGAAACGCGCGTTTTTTGCACGCTCTATCACTTCACGCACGTCCTTCACGCCACTCGTCACCGCGCTGAGCGTATAAAAAGGGGTCTCGAGTTTGTTTGCGATAATTTGTGCCAAGGTAGTCTTTCCCACGCCTGGAGGGCCCCACAGTATGAACGAGCTGATTCTACCCGAATCAATCATCCGGCGCAAAACAGCTCCCTCGCCTATCAAATGCTGCTGGCCTATGTATTCGTTAAGCGTTTGTGGACGCAGTCTCTCAGCTAATGGTTTCGACATGATATCAATTGATGAAATGTTTTCTTGTTACACACATGATACTTCCACAATACCGAAAAATCTAATTGCTCGCGCACATGCCTCACTGTCATTTTCTGCAGGTTTTCCTCGCGCGAAGCGCTAAACGACCATCTCAGCCGCCAAAATTCCGTTCGTGCCCTGCACACCGCCTTGGCATTGCCCACCTCTCCCTTCGCCAGAAACGCGCAAGCCGCCATGTAGTCAAGGAGAAAACGCAGGCACATCACCACCAGAAATCGCCCTTGGGGCAGATTCTTGTAAAGCATCAGCAGGTTGTTACGGAAGTTCAAAAATGTTTTCCTGGGATTCTCCTTGCCGAGTGTCGCCCCCCCCACGTGGTACACCACACTTTGGGGCACGCACACAATTCCTCGTCCTCGACTTCGCAGGCGCCAACACAAATCTATTTCTTCCTGATGGGCGAAAAAGCGGCCATCCAATCCACCTGCCTTCCGATAATCGTCCAGCCGTATCAGCATACAGGCACCCGAAGCCCAGAACAGCTGACACACATCATCATACTGATGCTCATCGCGTTCCGTCACTCCAAACACCCTCCCTCGGCAAAACAAATACCCTAGACTATCCATAAAACCTCCTGAGGCACCCGCATATTCAAATCTTTCCCTGTCGTGCCAACTCAATATCTTGGGCTGGCAAGCCGCCACTTCCGGGTGCTTGTCCATATAGTCCACCAATACGTCAATCCAACCTCTGGAGACCTCCACATCACTGTTGAGCAACACCACATACTCTGCCTCCACCTGTTCCAGCGCCTTATTATAGCCATCGGCAAAGCCATAGTTCCTATCCAGCTGAATCCACCGTACTTCAGGAAATGCCCTACCCACAGCCTCAGCAGAATCATCAGTCGAACCATTATCGGCCACCACCACCTCAGCCAAATCGTCTGGAGTTTCATCCACCACCGAAGGCAAGAATCGACGCAACATTGTAGCACCATTCCAATTCAAAATCACAATCGATACCCTTTTCATTGCCACTTATTATTTGATTTCAGCCCTCAACGAACTTCCATCGGCACTCATTCCCTCCATCCGCACGCGCACTATCTCATTGTCGAGTGCATTGTTTCGATCCATCTCTACCCGAATGTAGTTTTCCGTAAATCCGTGCATCACATCGCCCGTCTTTGCTCTTTCTACAAGTACGGAGGCCTCTTGGCCTACGTGCGACAGATAAAATTCTCGGATTTTCTGTTCCGACAAGTCCAACAAGCGTTGGCTCCGGCAATGCTTTTCCTTCGGATCCACTACGTAGTCAATCTTCAGAGCTTGTGTGCCTGGGCGTTCGGAGTAGCTGAACACGTGCAACTGGGTTACGGGTAGCGACTTCAGGAACTCGTAGGTCTGCTCAAAACATTCAGGCGTTTCGCCTCGTGTGCCAACCATCACATCCACCCCAATGAAGGCATCGGGCATCAGCGTCTTGATGGTCATTACCTTGTGGGCAAACAAAGCACTACCATACCTGCGGTGCATCAGCTTCAGCACCTCGTCGCTACCGCTTTGCAAAGGGATATGGAAATGAGGCATGAAAGCCCTGGAATGAGCCACATAAGCAATCAACTCATCACTCAGCAGGTCAGGCTCCAGCGACGATATTCTGTAACGGTCAACACCCATCACCCCATCCAAAGCCTTAATCAAATCCAAGAAACTCTCCCCAGTAGTCTTTCCAAAGTCACCTATATTGACACCCGTGATGACAATTTCCTTTCCGCCCTCACTTGCGACCCTCTCGGCTTGCTCCACCAGCGAAGCAATGCTCCCGTTCCTGCTTTTCCCACGAGCAAACGGAATGGTGCAATAGGTGCAAAAGTAGTCACATCCATCCTGTACTTTCAGGAAATAGCGGGTTCTATCTCCTCGTGAGCATGATGGCGAGAAGGTATGTATATCCTTGAACTTAGAAGTGACGAATTGTCCTACCGATTGTTCGGTTGCATGCTTGGGAACATTCTTCACCAGTTTCTCCACCATTTCCATCAGCCGTCCCTTTTCCTCGGCACCAAGCACTAGATCCACCCCCTCAATTTGCGCCACCGTTTCTGGTTTCAGTTGTGCATAACAACCTACCACCACCACATACGCCCCAGGATGCTGCTTCACCAGTTTGTGTATGGCCTGACGGCATTTCTTGTCGGCCACCTCAGTCACCGAGCAAGTGTTAATAATGCAGAAATCAGCCATTTCTCCCCTGCGTACGGGCCGCACGCCACGTTCATTCATCAGTTGCCCAATCGTGGATGTCTCCGAAAAATTCAACTTACAACCCAGCGTGTAGTAAGCCGCTTTCTTGTCTTGAAATATAGTTTCATCTGTCATCTCAAGTGCAAATTTAGATAATATTATCGGATTATTGACCGATAGGGACAAAAAAAAGCCAACAACTCCCTCAAGGCTATCAAAATATATCCTTGATTCTTTACTCATGAATTCTTATCAATAATTTCAAGCACAGCTTCTTACTAAAAGATGATCAATCAGACCACGATCACAAATCATGCGTTGGTCCCTTGTTCCCTCTTGAATTATTGATTGGAAAATGCTATATTTGCAGCCGAATTATAGACTTACAATTATTCTGTATGAAATTCATTATTACTACACTGTGTATTTTAATCGTCACATTTGTGCTGTTTTCTTATGAAAAAGAACAATTTGTCAACAAGCCATTCCCTGAAGACAAATTATACGTCATCAAGCAGTTTGAGTCACAACCATTCCTCGGAGAAACCTACGTCAATGATTATGACTATGTCAAGGGAAACAAATTCCTTGTCGAACAATACAGTCATAAGTCAGAAAATTCTGGAGCATGCTCATCTTTCCGCATTGGGGACTTTGCCGCCAGAAACCTCGACTGGTTCATCAGAGATTACGCGATGCTCGTAGTCCATACTGCTGCCAACGCTGAAAAGAATCGTTATGCTTCCGTGGCAATTGTCTCATCAAACCCGTACGTCAACAGAGCGATGATCAAAGGCGGGATTGTCAATGATCATGTGGAAGGTGAAGGTGTCGTGCTGGACGGATGGAGAAACATCTTACCTCTATTCACGACCGACGGAATCAATGAAAAAGGCTTATGCGTAAACACCAACATAGTTGTTCACGAAGAGGGTGTACGCGAGAACTACGTTCCTTGTACTGGAGACAAGAGCGCTGAAAAGACTTCATTTGTTTCGTTGCCGCGCTATATTCTGGACAATTGTGCTTCTTGCGATGAAGCCATTCAGAAATGTTCTCAATTGAATGTCACTCAGGCATTCAGTGGACCGCTTGCAACAGAAGACAGTCATTTCATGGTTTCCGACAATCAGAAAACCGTCATTCTTGAGTGGTACAACAACAAAATGGTCTATCTGGAATTTCCTCGCACAAACAATTTCAGAACCGTTAACGGCATGCCGTCCATCATGACCAATTTCTATAATTACATTGGCAACAAGCATGTGGATGCCACAGGAAAGATAAACTTGGGAACAATGCTTCCAGAGCATCCGTATGCCATGGGAGTGGAGAGATACGAAACGCTTCGTGATGGACTTGACAATGTCTGTTCAATCGAAAGCGCCGAAAACCAGATAGAGAAAGTATTCTATTCTCACTACTACGACATGAGCTATAAATGGTACACCGAAAACGGCATGTCTTGTGGACTTCATGGTGGCGTATGGTATTATCCTACCGCTTCAGGGTCATTTGCGCCAGCGTCAAGCATCAACGAGGCTGTCCATAAAATATATGAGTCTGGCGGATATCAGGAGAGTTTATGCACAGAATATGTCAACCTTGACGAACAGATGAGAAGACTTGATAAAGGCATCGAGGCTGATAATTGGTGGTACACTGAGTTTACGGATGTCTTTGACATCAAAAATAAAACCTTGTATGTAATGCCTCAGGAAGGATGGTACAAACACGAATACATAAAGTTCACAGTAGATGGTGATTCAAAACAACCAAGTAATTGAATGGTAACATTATGGAGGGGACTACGCGTTAGGAAAGGGAAACCTTTCAAACATGCCCCCTCTATTCTTAGAAATACCACATTGAGTGCAATCCAATAAGATACGCTGAGTAACAGGACTTACAAATTTCAGATTCTTCCGACATTTCGAGTGATGCTTGACAGAAAAACATGCAATTATGAACTAAAGAGGTCTTCGTGTTGACCTGAGCTCGCGAAGGTCAATTTGAAGACCGAGTT
>DCGR01000057.1 GCA_002315285.1 Bacteroides sp. UBA1773
GCATGGTTGTATATGGGATTTTCGGGTGTTATCTTTATGATTGTTCAATTGGTCGATATTCTTTTCAAGCATGAGTAGAGGTGGTCATACGTAAAAACATGTTCTATAAATTGCCGATAGGGCCATGTCAGGTTATCGTCAATCTTGACATCCGACATTGGTGCCTTATGTTTGGCATGGGCAAAGTTATCAATAATGGTTGGGCAAATCACAATAAATCATGGAAGTTGTTTCGGATTCATCCAATATTTTTCTTTTATGTCCTATAAACGGGCTTTGTTCACGTGTTTTCGGAACCAGTGGAATGCCACCAGTGTGTCCAAGACTATCAGAAATTCCTCTTTTTTTTGCCGATAAATCTTATCAATGATTTCAAGAACATTTATCCAAAATAGCTTCTTCATCAATAAAAATGTTGTAATTTTGCAGCCGTTTCTGGAACTCATGCCTATCGGATTCCAAAACAAATAACTGATGATGTGAAACTTCAAGACAACAGACTTTGACTGATGAAAATCCTTTATGAAATATCCCATTGGGTTGCAGCCCATATCACGTTTTGTGTGGTGCTTGTATCGGCATTGGCATTGACAGTTCCATTTACATTCATCTGGATGGGAACGGGGACCGTAACCCCCATGCTTGGGGTGGTGATGTTTGGCATGGGGCTGACTTTGAAGCCTGCCGATTTCAAACCTGTCATCGTGCATCCGAAAGAAATGATCATTGGCGAAGTGGCGCAGTTCGTGATTATGCCATCCGTGGCATGGGTGCTTTGCAAAGTGCTTGCACTACCCACGGAGCTTGCTTTGGGAGTGATTCTTGTTGGGTGCTGTCCTGGCGGTACGGCCAGCAATGTGATTTGCTATTTGGCAAAGGGCGATGTGGCGTTGAGTGTGGCAATGACAGGTGTATCGACTTTGGTGGCTCCTTTCGCCACTCCTGTACTTGTGCTTTTGTTGGCTGGTGAGGAGGTCAGCGTAGATGTGTTGGGCATGTTTATGAGTATCGTACAAGTGGTGATTCTGCCCATAGTGCTTGGCTTTGCGGTAAATCGTTATTTCCGCAAGTTCTCCGAGGCCGTCACGCCCTTGTTGCCATTGGTTTCAACGATAGCCATTGTTTCCATACTTGGAATTGTGGTGGCACATAACGCGCAGGGAATCCTCTCGTGCAGTTTGGTGGTGGCTGTGGCGGTGATACTGCATAATGTTTCTGGACTGTTTTTCGGCTATTGGGTTGGACGTGTGTTTGGCTTGGATGCGGCAAAACGCACAGCCGTTTCGATAGAGGTCGGAATGCAGAATTCAGGGCTTGCCACCTCACTTGCGGCTACGCATTTTGCCATGTTTCCCATGGCAGCAGTGCCAGGAGCCATGTTCTCCGCCTGGCATAATTTTTCGGGAAGCATTGCTGCGCAATGGTTCAGTCGTCCTACGAAATTACGCGATGTAAGCGGCCTGAACAGGTCACAAGGGTAGGGAGAAATCCATCAAATGATCTTCTCCTGCCTGATAGTGTGCGAGAAATTGTTTGGGAGTCCAACCAGTCTCGCGTTTAAAGGCAGCATAGAAAACACTTCTCGACACGAATCCGCTGTGCAGGTAAACAGCTTGGATGGATGTGTCCTTACGGATAATGAGCATCTTGGCATATCGGATCCGATAACGGTTGATGATGGTCTTGAAGTTGCCGCCCAAGCGTGTGTTGAAAATTGCGGAGAGGTAGGCAGTATTGGTTCCCACAGCCTTACACATACTGGCAAGCGAGAGGTCGGGATCCAAATACGTCTTTTTCGCAAGAAGCTCAACCACGAGGTTATATATTCGTTCCTCGGTTTGCCTTTTATGTGAAGCTAATATCTCTTCGGATTCTTCCATGTGTTTTCTTGAGTTTTTGAACGTGCACGGCAAAGATAGTGTTTTTTCTGTTGTTGCCTTGCCGTTTTAGTGGAAATGTTTATATCTTTGCGCAGTAATCATTAAAAAACACACAGTTGTTATGAGAAAGTCAATATTTGCTGCAACGTTTATGTTATTTTCCATGAGTATGGTCATGCAAGCACAAGAACAAAGAATCTGGCCAGAGAAATTGCCCGACAATGTCGCTTTGAAAGCTGGTGAAATGCAACAGACAATGGGCGAGGATGGTATTCTGCGCATCACCCAGATGCACACTCCTACGTTAGAGAAGTTCGAGGTAAAGAAGAGTAATAAGGACAAGGTCATCATTATTTGTCCGGGTGGAGGCTACGGCATACTTGCCATCAACCACGAGGGAACGGAAATAGCGCAGTGGCTCAACAGCCTGGGATACACGGCCTACATCCTGCGCTACAGGGTGCCCAAGGATCGCGAAGGAGCTTTGCAGGATGCACAACGTGCGGTGAAAATAGTCAAATCGGAAAATCCGGACAAGAAGGTCGGCATCATGGGATTCTCGGCAGGTGCAAGCTTGTCGTGTCGCACTGCCACTCGTCACAAGTTGCCGGCTTACACACCAACCGATGAAATCGACAAGTTGTCGCCAAGGGTGGATTTTGCTGCCTTGATTTATCCTGCCTACATGGATGATGGAGAAAATCGCACCCTGACTCCCGAACTCACCATCGACGACACCACCCCACCGATGTTTGTGTTCCAGGCTGCCGATGATGTGTATGGCAACAGTGCATTGGTAATTTCGCAAGCATTGCGCGACCATAAGATTCCTGTGGAACTCCACATCTATCCAAAGGGTGGCCATGGATATGGACTTCGCGACTATCTAGCCCATGCAGCCAGCATTTGGCCCAAACTGATGGAAACCTGGCTCGAAAACTTAACTTTTTAATTGACACACATGAGAATATTCTCTTTATTCATCGTCATGCTTTCTATATTTTCTTTATTCTCGTGCGGTTCAAAAAGCAAATCAAGCAATGTCGTTGATGACCGTGTCAGAATATGCGTTGAAACCAACAAAGGAGCATTTACGGTGGCCCTTTACAATGAGACACCGCTCCATCGCGACAATTTCATCAAGTTAGTGCGCGATGGCGTGTATGAGAACACTCTTTTTCATCGGGTCATCAAGGGTTTCATGGTTCAGGCGGGAGACCCGAACAGCAAGGATGCTCCCAATGGTGCGCTTTTGGGTGATGGTGACATGGGTTACACCATCCCTGCCGAGTTCAATCCAAACCTTTTCCACAAGCGCGGAGCACTAGCAGCCGCACGCATGGGCGATGAGGTGAACCCTGAGAAACGCTCATCAGGTTGTCAGTTCTATGTGGTTACCGGACGGAAATACCGCGAAGGCGAACTTTTGGAGATAGAGGGATATGTCAACAACACACGTCTGCAGGCTGTTGGTGAGGAGCAATACATGAAGGAACCCAAGTTCAAGTATTCCGATGCCCAAAAGCAAATCTATTCCAGCCAAGGAGGTACTCCTTTCCTCGACACCAACTACACTGTGTTTGGTGAGGTGATAGAGGGTATGAGCGTCATCGAGGATATAGAAAACTCCATTACCGATGGCAACGACCGACCGACCTCCAATGTGCGAATCTTGAAGGCTGCGATAGTGAAATGACTTTCATGGAGAGGTTTCACCAAACTGCTTTTAGGTTTTACAGACCACTAGTATAAAATGTTTAGTTACGCTGGCACGCCTCTCCCCTGTGTCCCTATCCCACTCTACCTTTCCTCTTCCACGGCAAACACAGTACCGACGCTACAATACCTCAAATTCATTCAATTTAAACGTATCACCCATCCATAGATGCAACAAGAAATGGAAACGAAAGCACATAAGCCGTCATGATCACTTTCCAAGCAACGCATACGCACACCATAGAATGGGTGCCTGACCATGGAAGTCGCCAACGATGCGGGGACGGTCGTAATAGTATTGCTTGCTGTTTTTCTTTCCCGTACCCATGCATACTTCTTCTAGGTCGTCGTTGGAGTTGAGGTAATTGACCAGCGAAAGCCATGCGCGACGCGCCACCGGAGCGTATTCGTCATAATCCAACCAGCCATTCCTTACACCCAGTATCATGGCATAGGCATACATGGCGGTGCCCGACGTTTCGGGCCAGAAATCGGGTTCATCGACCAATTCATTCCACATTCCGTCGGCATATTGGTAATCCTTCAGTGTCAGCATCATGCGACGATAGCCCTCAAGTATCTGCTTCCGGTCGGCATTGTCGGCAGGAAGTGCCCGAAGCAGTTCCGCCATGCCAGCAGCCATCCAGCCATCGCCCCGCGCCCAGATATAGGGGACATCGGGTGCATGATAGAACAGGCCATTGGGGAGCTGCAATTCCTTCAGGTAGAGAAGCATCTCCTTGGCAGCACGGTTGACATACTTGGCATTGCCCGACGCATGGGATGCCTGCGACTGCACGATGGTGATCATGAACATGTCATCGATCCACAAGCGAGTCTGCCAGGTATATCCCTTTTTTGCCCATGCCTTTTCCTCGTCGGTAGCATTGTCTGGAAGCTTCCACTGGTCGTCGGCATAAGGCATTCCCAACTTGCTGTATTTCTGGTCGCGGGTGAGCATAAAGAACTCGAGCGGGAGGCAGCCGAACATGGTGTGATCGACATGATCCTTGCGGGGACAGTATTGGCTATCGGTGTTGACGAACTCATCGAAACGGTGCTGGAGACGGTCGATGAGGATGTTGTCGCCAACAGCCTGTGCGTAGCGCAGCGCCCCAAGCCACGTGCACACCTCGGCATAATGCACACCATACTTGCGATAATAATCGGCGTACTGATGACCGCTGGAGAGCAGATGATAGCCCAATCGGCGACCTACCTCGATGGGAGCATAGCCTGTGGGGAAATTGACGAGGTCGGTGGGATAACCGAGCGCTTCGGCAATGACATCGGACACGCGATTGGCCGCTGCCCGGATGCCCAGTGGGGTAAGATGGGTGCCATCGCCACCAATGAAGTAGTTGGGGTTCTTCTCCAAAGCCCTGTAGAGGTCATTGAGCACGACAGGCTTGTTGGCAAAGAAATCGGCAGCAATCCGGTTGCGCGCCTTGACGCGGTCGTTGCCTGTGGCAAACTGGTAGTGCGCATCGCGATCACGCAACGGCGTGCTCATTGCCCAGATGAGCTTGGCCTGAGGTGCCTGCGTTGTGATGAGTCCATAGAGTGCGGGCAGTGCTGCGGAATAGACCTGTTCGGAATAGTCGAAGCCATGAAGTCCGTTGCTGCAATGAATGACATCGAAACGATTCTGCTTCAGTGCCAATGCCACCTCATCGAGCAAGGCAGGGTCGCCCAGCGATCTGGATGTGGCAAGGCGTGCCACATAGGCTTTGTTGGCGAGTTGCGCCTCAACATTGTCGTAGTATTGGCGTGTGATGGAATTGCCGATAAGCAAGACGCGAGGCAATTTGGCATCGTTGCAATGGGGTGCCCAAAGGTCGAGCCACTCGATGTTCTCACACCTTATGGGGCCGTTGTCGGTTTGTGCCACGGCCAGCTGCACAAGGAACGACATTGCAGCCAGAAGAAAGAGATTTTGGATTCGAAGTTTCATGTCTTGATTTGTCTTTATTGTTTTTCACTGAAAAAATCGACGACAGGCTGGGTCTTGTCGGGATCCAGCCCATGTGGATGATGTCCGAAGAGGTCTCTTTTGGTGACCCGTATGTCGCCACCGGCTGTTGCGAACCGCTTGGCAAATGGCTCACAATTGTTTTCGGGCAACACTGTCTGGTCCTGTCCGCCATAGAGCAACAAGATGGGGATGCGGGCAGCCGCCAACCGCTCTGCCATGTTGAGGGGCATCCGGGGGTCGGATGACCAGTCACGACGGTCGGGCAAGTCGGTTGCCCACGACCCTATCGACTCGGGCGAAAGGTTTTTCCTGTCGTGGAAGGTAAGCAAGGGCGCGTCGAGATAGATGCGGCTTACATTCTGAGGATAGTGGGTGGCATAGCGCACAGAGTAGAAACCACCCCAACTCATGCCGATGAGGTTGGCCTTAGGATGCAAGTGGAGCGTATCGGTGAGATAGGCCTGGAAGGAGGCAAACACCTGTAAGGCAGCATCATCGGCACGTGTATCGTAAGCCTCGAGCGTGACATGATGGAAGCCCTTGCGCAACAGGTCGGGCACCCCGGTGCGATCGACGTATGCCTCGGCCCACTGCATGGTCCATGTCCACGGATTTCCAGGTTGCGGTTCGCACTCGGGCAACACAATCCATGCAGTACGTCCTCCGAAATCGAACTTGATACGCTTGAAGCCATGCCACACATCCTCCGACTGAATGGCATGAGTGGCAGCAATGGTTTCCTTTACGGAATCATAGCGCTGTCGGGCCTGGCCGGGTGCTACAAGAGCCAGCAAGAAGACGATGAAGAGCAATTGATTTTTCATGATGACAAGTTTTTACAGGTTATTGGATGAAAAGCCTGCCACGCCTACTGTCAGGACATGACAGGCTTTTCGGGATAGCTACGCTGCGGCTCAAAGTCCGGCCAGTTCGACGACCTTCTCGATGGCCAGCTTCAGGTTGGCTGCGTCCTTACCTCCAGCCGTTGCGAAGTGAGGCTGTCCGCCACCGCCACCTTGAATCAGCCTGGCTGCCTCACGCACCATCTTGCCTGCGTGCAGGCCTCGCTGCACGAGATCGTCGGTGAGCATGACGGTAAGCATGGGCTTGTCGAGTTGCAAGGTCCCAAGCACCACAAGCAGATTGACCGAAACTTCGGCACGAAGCTGGAACGCGATGTCCTTGGCCACTTCGGCAGGCAAGGGCAGGAGACTCTTGACGACCTTCACCCCATTCTCCTCGATAGCCTTGGCCAAAAGCTCGTTCTTGCATGCCACCGCCTTCTCCTTCACGAAATCCTCGACTTGCTTCTTGAGGGTGGCGTTTTCCTCGATGGACTTGCGGATGGCGGCATTCAGGTCGGGGACATTATTGAAGAGCGCCTTCAACGTGCGCATGGTGTCCTCCATGGCATCGAGCATCTGCTCTACCTTCGCACCGGTAATGGCCTCGATGCGGCGAACGCCTGCGGCAACAGAACTTTCGGAAAGAATCCGGACCATACCGATTTTGCCAGTAGCCGACACATGCGTGCCTCCACAGAACTCGATGGACGAACCGAACTGGACTACGCGGACCTCATCGCCATATTTTTCGCCAAAGAGCGCGATGGCTCCGAGTTCCTTGGCCTTTTCGATGGGCAGATTGCGATACTCGGTAAGCGGTACGTTCTGACGAATCTTGGCGTTCACCAAATGCTCCACCTCGCGCAACTGTTCATCGGTGACTTTCTGGAAGTGGCTGAAGTCAAAGCGAAGCGAGTCGGGGGTAACCAACGAGCCTTTCTGCTCGACATGAGTGCCCAGCACTTGGCGCAGAGCCTCGTCGAGCAGGTGGGTGCATGAGTGGTTGGCGGCACAGGCATCGCGCTTCTCGGTATCGACGCACGCCATGATAGGAGCATCGGGATGCGTAGGCAATGTCTTGGCTATGTGGACGGGAAGATTGTTCTCTTTCTTTGTGTCGATAATCTCAATGGTCTCGAACTCGCTGCACAGCACGCCAGAGTCGCCCACCTGTCCGCCACCCTCTGCATAGAACGGGGTGTCGCTCAACACGATCTGATAGAGCGTCTGGTTTTTCTGCCTGATCTGCCGATAGCGCAGGATGCTGGTTTCGTATTCGGTGTAGTCATATCCCACAAAGCGTGTCTCGCCTTCGTTGAGCGTAATCCAGTCGCCCGTCTCGATGGATGCGGCATTGCGGGCACGTTGTTTCTGCTTTTGCATCTCGCTGTTGAACTCCTGCTCGTTGACGGTCATGTCGTTCTCGCGCAGAATGAGTTCGGTGAGGTCGAGAGGGAATCCGTAGGTGTCGTACAACACGAATCCATCCACACCGCTGATTTCCTTCCTGCCTGCGGCCTTGGCATCGCACATAATCTTGTCGAGCAAGCGGATGCCCGTCTCGAGGGTTTTCAGAAACGCGTCTTCCTCTTCCTTCATGACCTTTTCGATGAGCGTACGCTGTGCAAGCAGTTCGGGATAGGCATTGCCCATGTTGTCGAGCAGGACAGGCAGCAGCCTAAACATGAACGCCTGCTTGAAGCCGAGGAAGGTGTAGCCATAACGGACGGCACGACGCAGGATGCGACGGATGACATAGCCTGCCTTGGCATTGCTTGGCAACTGTCCGTCAGTGATGGAAAAGGCGATGGTACGGATATGGTCGGCGATGACGCGCATGGCGATGTCGGTCTTTTCGTTGGCACCATACCTGATGCCAGCCATGTTGCCAATGGCCATGAGCATGGGCTGGAACACGTCGGTGTCGTAATTGGAAGTCTTGCCTTGCAACGTGCGGACCAGACGTTCGAAACCCATACCTGTGTCGATGACCTTTGCAGGAAGCGGTTCGAGGCTGTGATCGGCCTTACGGTTGTACTGCATGAACACGAGGTTCCAGATTTCGATGACCTGTGGATGGTCCTTGTTCACCAGCTGGGCACCTGGTGTCAGTGCCTTTTCAGCCGCAGGACGGGAATCGACATGAATCTCTGAGCAAGGTCCACACGGACCCGTATCGCCCATCTCCCAGAAGTTGTCGTGCTTGTTGCCATTAATGATATGGTCCTTGGGCAAGAACTGTTCCCAAATGGCAGCGGCCTCGTTGTCGCGTTCGATACCATCCTCACCTGAGCCCTCAAACACGGTAGCATACAGGTCGGCAGGATCGAGCTTGAGCACATCGACCAGATACTCCCATGCCCAACTGATGGCCTCTTTTTTGAAATAATCGCCAAACGACCAGTTGCCAAGCATCTCGAACATGGTGTGGTGATAGGTGTCGTGACCGACCTCCTCCAGATCATTATGTTTTCCACTTACGCGGAGGCACTTCTGCGAGTCGGCTACACGTTGATACTTTGCCGCATGATTGCCGAGAATGATGTCCTTGAACTGATTCATTCCGGCATTGGTAAACATTAAAGTGGGGTCATCCTTGATAACCATAGGAGCCGAAGGTACAATCTGGTGTCCTTTCGACTCAAAGAAACTCTTGAACGAGTCTCTGATTTCATTTGCTGTCATCATATCATACTGTTTTTTCCGTTATCTGCCTGTTGTCATCTCCTTACTCCTTCCAATGGAATCATAAGGATTCCTGGCGCGTTCCATGGATTGCCCTACAAGGAACAAGTCCGGACGTTGTCAACTCTGATTGTCCGCTGATTCGCATCAGCATCCTTCCTCCTATTCTCTTGGCTCATAACTCGGTATATTCCCAAAAGGACAAGACAGAATCATTCCGACAACATTCCGTGCTTCGGCTTGGGCCAATCGACAAGACCTACCAGAACAAAATATTTTGCAAAGATAATTGTTTTTGCTATCTTTGTGGACAAATTCAATTGAAATCTTTACATAAAATGTTACTGAAAAGCGACAAGGAAAAGAAGCTGTACTATTCCATCAGCGAGGTGGCACACATGTTTGACGTGAACGAGGCCACACTGCGCTACTGGGAGAACGAATTCACATTCATCGCTCCCCGACGTACAGGCCGTCAAGTGCGCCAATACACGGAAGAGGACATTGCCCACGTCAAACTGGTCCATCACCTGGTGAAAGAGCAGGGACTGACAATACAAGGAGCGAAACAACGCCTGAAAAGCAACAAACAGGCTGCCTGCGACACGATGGAGGTGATAAACCGGCTGAAGGCAGTGAGAGAGGAGCTGAACAAAATGCGTCAAGAACTCAACAACGTGGTGTGACGGAACATCGGGACATCAGTGGCAGTAAGGATGTGAAGCGGTGGGAGCATCAATAATGATAGCGTTTCCGGAAGAAACACAAGACTCCGATTGAAACAGCCAGACAGGCAGTGTCGGCCACATTGACAGCCAACCAAATACCATCCACCCCCAACACAAGCGGCAACAAGAGTATTGCTCCAAGTTCGAAAACCATGGTGTGGAGAAAGGCCACAATGGCCGATACGACTCCATTGTTGAGTGACGTGAACCACGAAGACACGAACATGTTGATGCCCGCGAACGAGAAACAAAGCATATTGAGACGAATGGCATGGATTGTGAGCTCCTTCAACTGCGCGTCGTAACCCACAAAGATGCCTGCAAGGATGGGGCTTGTGAGTTCGCCCAACAAGGTCATAGCCACCCCCCCGGCGGTAATGAGCACCAGACTCTTACGCAACAGGCTACGGAGCTCACCCAGATTCTGCGCTCCGTAATTATAGCCGATGATTGGACTAATGCAGAGGTTGTACCCAATGAAATAAGCCGCAAAGGCATAGGAGAGATACATGATGATACCAAAAGCCGTGACACCAGCCTCGCCAATGTACTTCATCAGCTGTAGGTTGTAGCACACGCTGATGACATAAAACGAAATGCGATCGACATAATCGGACAAGCCATTGAAGCAGACCTGACGGACATCACGCCATGAAAAGCGAAAACGGACAAGATGAAGCCGGGACGTGTTGCGGGAAGACGAGAAATACCATAGCGGGTAGCAACCGCCGATGAGGAAAGACACAACAGTGGCGATGGCTGCTCCCGACAATCCCCACCCACAGAGGATGATGAGCACAGCATCGAGCACCATATTTCCAACTCCCGACGCGATGGTCATGAAAGTGCCCATCTGGGGTTTCCCGGCCGTCATGTAAAAGGGTTGGAAGAACTGTTGCAACATGTAGGCTGGCATACCCATGAGCAAGACAAACCCATAAACCTGACATTGGTGGGCAAGTTCACCTTCAGCACCCAACCAACCAATGACAGTGGGTAACAGACACATGTATGCGACCGAAAGCACCACCCCTATTGCGACAACGAGGAAACACAACAAGGAGAATATTTCGTCGGCCATACGCAACTCCCGCTGGCCCAGTGTTTTCGACACAAGCGCAGTGCCTCCGATGCCGAACAACGAACCGAACGCCGCAATGAACATGAGTGCAGGCCAAATGAGGTTGACGGCTGCAAACGGCGTGGCTCCCACATAGTTCGCCACAAAAAAGCCATCGACGATACAATAGACCGATGTGATGAGTATCATCAGTATGGAAGGGAACATGGCTACGGCTATGCGACGATAGCCATAATGTCCGGAAAGTTCCACCTTTTTCACTGTGATGCCACCGACTATTTGATGGGTTCGACATGCAACGCCACATGGGTGTGTTCCCCAAAATGCCCACGCAACTGGCGTTCGATGGCAGTGGCACGATTATGGGCCTGACGCAAAGAGATATCGCCATTCATACGGATGTGAAGTTCAATGGCATATCGATGGCCAATGCAACGGGTACGCAAGTGATGGGGCTCTACGACATCGGGATATGCGGTGACAATCGAAAGAATCTCCTCTTCCACGGAATCGGGCAACGAACATTCGGTCAGTTCATCGACACCTTTCTTCAAAAGCCCGATAGCCACCCTCACAATGAAGGCACCCACCACCAACGAGGCCAACGGATCGAGCACAGTCCACCGGCTACCCAACAACACCGCGCCTCCTATGCCCACGGCGGTGCCAATGGATGAAAGAGCATCGCTGCGATGATGCCAGGCATTGGCGATGACGGCCTGCGAAGCCAACTTCCGGCCGGCACGAACCGTGTATTGATATATCCCTTCCTTGAGCACGATCGACACCAACGCCGCCCAAAGCGCCAACAACCCGGGGGCGGGCAATTCCCGACCTCCAAGCCACAGCCCGATTTGCGTACCTCCATGGTAGATGACCCCTATGGCCACAGCCAACAAGGCTATGCCGATGAGTGTGGTGGCGAGAGTCTCGAACTTGGCGTGACCATAATCGTGCGACTTGTCCTGAGGCTTGCCACTGATGTGGACAAACAAGAGGACAATGATATCGGTGACAAAATCGGATAGCGAATGGATGGCATCAGCAACCATGGCACCACTGTGTCCAACGATGCCAGCCACGAACTTAAATATCAGCAGCACTACGTTGACAATGCCTCCCACAATTGTCACGCGGAATATTTCGCGTTCCCGATCCATCATACGCTATCAGAATGGCACGACACGAAAATGAATGTTCTTCAGGACACATTCAGAAGTGGCCTGAAGTGTGAAAGACGGTGCTACGTTGTGGATCAGATACTGAAAGGAGAACGACGCATTATCAGTATCGCCAACGAGCGGTAGTGCGGAGGGACTACGGAAATCCTTGGAATAGCCATCCATACGGAGCACAGCCTTGCCCATGAGCTGGAAATCGCAATACACTCCTCCAAAGAAGAGCGCAGTGGGTTGCCTCTGCAAAGTGACGGACTGGCCGGGCTGCAGACGGATGGCATCGGCTTCCACTGCCCCTGTGGTGACAAAATCATCAGTTTGCATGTTGTCGGTAATGGCAACGAACACCGATGGACGACGATTGGCGGGCGGACATGTGTAATCGCTCACAATAAGGTCGATGCCGGTGTTCAGGTACCAGTTGAAATTGGGGACAACACCTGTCTCGAAGATTCCGGCTGCTATCCGATGAGTCTTCAGCACCGCGAGGTTGCGGAAAGTGAAATCGGACTGGTCGCCATAAGGATTGTTGTTGGTGTGGAGATTCCCACCCCATCGGGTTTGCATATCCTGAGCCCACGACTCTTTTTCGGGAGGGAAATTCATCAACATCTGCACACACACGTTCGCACGTTCTGAAAGCTTGCGGATATCGCTTGAATAAGTTCCACCCCAGTAAACGTCGTCAGTGCCCAGAATGGTTTGAATCATGTTCCACATGACTGGCACATCGTGTTCCGCATCCTTATAGGCCAGACTTGTTGCCTCATTAGGGTCGTTGTCGTAAGAACCCTTACCTACAATCTTGCAATGTATGTAGGGCTTGATGCCGAATTTCTTGCATGCCCAGAGCATCTCCTCAAAAGTAGGTACTGCCTTGCGAAGTGCAGGATTGCTGCTGATAGTGACGTAATTGGCAACGAGTTCATCGTAGGTGAACAGTTCGACATTCAGCTTCGAAGCATTTTCCACAGGCGAATAGTCTGCCCGATTGTTCACATTGCCAGAGAAAGAGGCATGCATACACACAAACACACCATCGCGGGTCTTACGGACATCCAACTCGGTGTAGTCGTAGCCCGCACGAGCAGCATAATACACCGCATCCACACTGTTTTGTGGAGCAATGTCATTGACGTGGCAACCACGATGCGCCACATAGACCAAAAGAGGTGACTGCGCCAAAACGCCAGCAACTGCAACAATACAGAAAGCCAGGCCCATCAAGAAACGTTTCATGTTTATTCCCTTTAATTGAAGTTTTCCATTTGCAAAGGTAGCTGTTTTCGTTCGTTCCCCCATCAAACATCCGGTTTTTTTGTAAAATTCCATCAGAGACATGCGACACAAGAACCAAACAGGTGACAAACATTCATTTGCCACCTGCGTATCACGAACAGTGTTCTCACTCAGAACACAAAGCCCAAACCTATGGAATAGTACGACAACTTCTCGTCATAGTAGAACTTCGTGAAGTCACGATTGTACGACAACTTGAACATGAGTTGATTGAGCATGATGTCGGTGCCCACATGCCATCCCAACTGGAAGCGTTTCGCGGTCTCCGAAAGAATCAAATTCATGTCGTCTTCGTCAAAAACCGATAATTTAATTCGTCCATCGAGGTCGTCATATTTGATCTGACCCGACAAGAAACAGCTTACATCAATTCCTGCATAAGGGGCGATGCAGAATGCATCATTGTTTGCAATCTGGAAGTTATACCCAACACTCAATGGCACACAAACCTCATGAAAGGTTTGTTTCAAACTTGACACAATACGGCTCTTGATTTGTCCATCGGATTTGTCGAAGAAATAACGATAGGACACGCCTGCACGCCAAAAGGCAGGACGATCGTCGACGAATGCAAAGCTATGATTATAGCCAACCATGACTCCATTCGAACTTCCTGTCACGTTGGTCAGTTTTACCCCGCCAAAACTCAGGTAGGCTTGATTATCGCCTGCGGAGAACACGTCCTGTGCCTGGACAGCGAATGCTGAGCCAACGGCCAACACACAAGCCAGAAAAATCTTTTTGCAATTCATAATAACTTCGCCATTACATTGCAAAAGTGTTGAAACCGCCATCGACGATGGCTACAGTACCAGTAACGAAACTTGAAGCTTCAGAAATGAGATACTGGATTGTGCCACAGAGTTCTTCGGGTTCACCAAAACGTCCGAACGGTGTCTGGCGCAACACATCGAGACCACGTGCTGATGGAGAGCCATCGGGATTGGTCATGAGCGTACGGTTTTGCTCTGTAATGAAGAAACCTGGAGCAATGGCATTGACACGAATGCCATCACCAAACTTCTTGGCTACCTCATGAGCCATGTATGCCGTGAAATTGCTGATGCCAGCCTTGGCTGAGCCATATCCACACACGCGAGTCAATGGACGGAATGCAGCCATTGACGAGAAGTTGACAATACAACCCTTCTTCTGTTCGGCCATAGGCTTCAGGAACACCTGAGTAGGAATGACCGTACCAATGAGGTTGAGGTTGACAACTTTCTGGTAATCCTCGACCTTCAAGTCGAAGAAATTGCTGTTGGGACCAATAGTGGCACCCGGCATATTGCCACCTGCGGCATTCAGCAATGCATCGACCCGGCCATACTTGGCCAAAATATCCTTCAGATTCTGTTCTACCGCTTCCTGCTTCATGACATCAGTAGTGAGGAACATGGCTTCGCCACCATTTTTCCTGATTCCATCCACAATGGCATTGCCTACTTCTGCCTTACGGCCAAGAATTACGACTTTTGCTCCTTGGTCGGCCAAATGAGCCGCAATGGCACGTCCCAAGACTCCTGTTCCACCAGTGATAACCACGACCTGGCCTTCTACACTAAATAAGTTCTTCATAATAATAAATGTTTTTTTGAGATGATTAAAATAATCTATATGTTCAAGGAAGAGGATGATATGCTCTTTTGCAACACAATCAGACTTTCCGGTCCCATGTTGAACAACAAATCCACAATGCTAAGATTAGGTTGGAACCCTTGCTTCTCACTGAAAACCTGATAATAGGGAGCCGGCGAAAAGGCAGTGTCGATGTGGTAATCGTTTTTGGGGTGAATCATTTCACGATAATCGTTCTGGGTATCTTTCAGATAACCATTTGTGGCTTCCATATCAGGGTGTATGTCAATCAGGCCACACACCAATTGGCATAACTCCATGTTGAAATCCCAAAGGAAAGTGTATTGATGCTCGTAAAACGGAGCGAAATCATCAGCATAGTATTCGAAAAACGGACTATGCCGATAGGCCGCCTCCAAGGCATTCCAATGCACCCGACGCCAATGCCCATGGTCAGAGATGCGGACATCGCGCATGAGGCATTTCGGATTATCCGATTTTTCGGTAGGAATGGTCAATGAGAGTACCCCATCAGCCTCAACGATCAGACAACGGTTCCTATAAGTCTGCTTCATGTAGCTATCAAATCCCTCGACCATGATTTTATCAAAGCTCAAGAGTTTCGTATAGTACCACACAGGAGCCAAATATGCCGATGTCAGATAGGTGATGTTCATTTGATGTTGTCAACCCATTTAAACAATCTTCTCCAACGAAGCTTTCCATTCAGCCAATTGCGATCGGGATCAAGGCTCAACCACACAAAGATGGGTTTGCCTACAATGTGGTCTTCCGGCACGAACCCCCAATAACGCGAATCGGCAGAATTATGACGGTTGTCACCCATCATCCAATAGTAGTCCATCTGGAAAGTATATTGGGTGGCTTTTTCTCCATTGATATAGATCTCACCTTTTTTTGTGTAGAGCTCATTTCCCTCATAACTGTGAATGCAACGAGCGTAGAAAGGCAGATTGTCGATGGTCAAATCGATGGTGGCTCCCTTTTTGGGAATCCACAATGGACCATAATTATCAGCCGACCACCCTGTCGCCTTGTCGAGTGGATACAAACCTCCTGGTTCTTCCACTACATCCTGGATTGCCTCGACCAGATTCTTCCGTGCAGCCAAGGCATACTTCGTGGCTTTGGTTAGAGGCAAGCAATAGGTTTTCGCTTCAGGCATATAATAACTTAGGTCTTCAAGACTGATGCCCAATTCGTGAGCCAAATCAGGAGAAATGGCCTGCTTGACCCTTACATAATATCTGTATTGGACATTATCGGGCTCCTTGTTGGCTTCCCCGTCAAGATATACAATCCTGTCCTTGATCTGAAGAGTTTGGCCCGGCAATCCCACACAACGCTTCACATAATTTTCGCGCATATCAACCGGGCGCGATACTATCTCGCCAAACATTGCAGGATTGTGTTCTATGAACTCTCTGCCATATTCGCAATCGAGACGATAAATATCCTCCGCTTGTACCTTGATCGCTACGGTATCTCCTGCGGGGAAATTGAACACGACAATATCGTTGAGCTGTACCTCTCCTAAACCTTTTACGCGCTTATAGTCCCACTGCACACAATCCAGATACGACTTGCAATCGAATACAGGCAAAGTGTGTTGCGTAAGAGGCATGTGCAACGGTGTACGAGGAATGCGTGCTCCGTAGCTGCATTTACTCACAAACAAATAGTCGCCGACCAACAACGATTTCTCAAGCGATGATGACGGAATGACATAGTTCTGGAAGAAAAACAGATTCACGAAATATACGGCTACCAATGCAAAGACAATGGCATCGACCCATCCCATGATGGAATAGGCAGTACGATTCTTGAGATTTTTCCACCACGTCCATTTGATGTACCGGGTGATATACACGTCAAAAATAAAAGGCACTACAAGCAGTCCCAACCAGCTTTGCAGCCAAAGGCAAAACAAAAGCCACAACAACAATACGATGCCACAACGAATCCAGGATTCTACAGGTACCTTCTTCATGACTCAAAACTTAAACAAATCGTCCATCCCCAGCAATCCGCTATGTTGTGCAGTATATTCGGCAGCAAGAACGGCACCCAAAGCAAACCCACTGCGGTTTTTCGCATCATGTGTAATGACAATCTTGTCGGCCTCGCTTTCATACTGAATGGTGTGAATGCCTGCCACCTCTCCTTCTCGAATGGACGTAATGGGAAGTTCGTCGGTCTGCGCCTCTCCACCTTTTACCACCCATCGTTGCAAACGTTTGATTTTGCCGAGGACCCCTTCGGCCAATGTAATTGCCGTACCACTTGGCGCATCCAATTTATGGATGTGATGGGTTTCTGTCATGCTCACCTCGTAATCAGGAAATTCGTTCATGATACCCGCCAAATAAGTGTTGACTGCCGAAAAAACGGCTACTCCCAAGCTGAAATTGGAACTCCAGAACAGTGTCTTACCATCCTGCTTACACATCCGTTCCACCTCATTACGGTGTTCATCCATCCACCCAGTACTTCCTGACACCACTTTCACTCCTGCCGCAAAGGCTCTCTGCACGTTTCCAAAAGCCGAAACAGGACTTGTAAACTCTATGGCCACATCGGCACTTCGGAATGATTTACCTTTAAAATCGTCAAGGTTATTGACATCAATGGTGGAAACTATCTCATGTCCCCTGTGTTTGGCAATCTTTTCTATCTCATGCCCCATTTTCCCATATCCAATCAGTGCAATCTTCATATTTTTATCTAATTTCGCTACAAAGATAGCGTATTTTCAATATAATGCCTTATTTTTGTTGCAGAAATACATTGATTTGCCATGGAAGTTCTACTACATTATGTTTGGAAACACAAGATTTTTCCCTTAGAGGAGTTGCATACCACTTCTGGAGAAATCGTAGAAGTAATCGACACCGGTTTGCCAAACAAAGATGCCGGTCCGGACTTCTTCAATGCAAAGATCAAGATAAACGGAGTGATGTGGGTGGGAAATGTAGAAATCCACGAAAACGCTTCGGATTGGTTCACGCACCATCATGACGCCGATGCCCACTATGAGAATGTGGTTTTGCACGTTGTGAAGCATGCGAACAGCATCATTGCCCGGGAAGATGGAACCATCATTCCTCAGTTGGAACTTCCTGTACCTTCTTATGTAGAAGAGAACTATCATGAACTGTTTGCCACAGACACTTACCCGCCATGTTACCGTATTGTCAAGTCGTTGCCCAAGATAGTACTTCATAATCTGGTTGATGCCATGCAGATGGAACGGCTATATATGAAAGCAGCTGTTCTGCGTGACCGTGTGGCACAATGTAACGGGGATTGGGAAGAGGCTGTTTTCTTCACTTTAGCCCGCAACTTTGGCTTTGGGCTGAATGGCGATGCCTTTGAGGCATGGGCCAATCACGTTCCATTGAGAGCGGTGGACAAACACCGCGACAACCTGTTTCAAATCGAGGCATTGTTTTTCGGACAAGCCGGTTTGCTTTCTGCTACAGATACCGATGATTATGCAGTCCGATTGAGAAATGAGTACGAATATCTTGCCCACAAGTTTCAACTCCAACCCATGAACCCAATCGTATGGAAGTTCGCCCGCACTCGGCCTAATAATTTTCCCCACATCCGAATAGCACAACTGGCATATCTTTATCAACATGCCAACAACCTATTGTCGAGAATCGTGGAAATACAAAACGCCAATGATGTAACAAAGCTTTTGGCTGCAAAAACCTCAGATTATTGGCTCACTCACTACTCATTTGGCAAGCCTTCTGTTGCTGCCACGAAATCGCTCAGCAAAACAGCCATAAGCATCCTGACAATCAACGCCATCGCTACAATATTGTATGCTTACGGACAACACACGGGGAAAAATTGCTTATGCGAACAGGCATTGAACATTCAGACCTCTCTAAAGCCTGAAAACAATCACATTACCCGAATGTGGGCAGAAGTAGGAGTGATTGCACAACATGCCGGCGACAGTCAAGCTCTCATCCAACTGAAAAAGGAATATTGCGACAAAAAGAAATGCCTATATTGTAGCCTTGGCTATCATTACCTGAAACGACAGCATTGCCATGAATAACCACAACGAAATCATCAGTGCCATTGCGCTTACACGCATCCCCGGATTGGGTGTCATCGGCACCAAGCAGTTGCTGGACAGTGTGCCATCAGCAAGTTACGTGTTTGAGCAAAAAGAACATCTTGCAGAAATGATACCCGATGTGTCTCCCCGACTCATCCAATCGCTCAATTGTCCTGAAGCATTCAGATTTGCTGAAGCTGAGCTCGAATTTGCCGAACGTCATCGCATTGCCTGTATTCCCATACACGACAATCGCTATCCAACACGACTGCGCGAATGTCCCGATGCTCCTTCCATCCTATTTTACCGAGGCAATGCCGATCTGAATGCCTTGAAAGCGATAAGCATCGTGGGAACTCGGAAAGCCACAGACTATGGACAAGACATCTGTGCACGATTCATCAAGGAACTAAGCGAGTGCTTTCCTGATGTACTCATCGTAAGTGGTCTAGCCTATGGCACCGACATCAACGCACATCGCGCTGCCCTCGAAAATGGGATGAATACCATAGGCGTACTCGCCCATGGTCTGGATCGCATTTACCCTGCCTCACATCGCACAACGGCCAAAGATATGCTGGAGCATGGAGGATTACTGACGGAATATCCCTCTGGAACAAATCCAGACCGACAAAACTTCATCCAGCGTAATCGGATTGTCGCAGGCATGTCCGATGCGACTATCGTCATTGAAAGTGCAGTCAAAGGCGGAGCTTTAATCACAGCGCGTCTTGCAGTCGATTACCATCATGATTGCTTTGCTTTCCCGGGAAGGATAACCGACAACTATTCCGAAGGTTGTAACCAGTTAATCAAGAACAGTGAAGCAACACTGATCACAGGTGTTGATGACTTTTTGGAATCCATGAACTGGAGTTGCCCTCAAGAAAAAACACGCAAACCGATACAACAATCCTTGTTTCCCGAACTTTCGGCCGATGAAGCCCTTGTGGTCAGAGTTTTGGAGAACAACCTTGACGGCATACAAATCAACACACTATCCGTACAAGCTAACGTGTCCGTTCATCGTTTGAGCGCACTGCTTTTCACACTCGAAATGAAAGGCGTGGTAAAAGCAATGGCAGGAGCCACTTATCGACTCATACAATAAGTTCTCCTACCAATAATCGTAAAAAGGACGACACGTCCTTTAGTTTCCTGCCATCACAATCAGAGCCAATCCCAAAACAAATGAAATAAACATGGCCGTAAGGAAGGCGTTCACCGTTTTGTTGCCACCCTTGAATTCCTTCCAGATGAAGATGCCCCACATGGCAGCAATCATCGGTGAACCTTGTCCCAGTGCGTAAGAAATGGAAGCGCCAGCCTTACCTGAACTGATGTAACTGAACACCGTACCCAATCCCCAGACACATCCGCCAAGAATACCTACAAGGTGAGTAGGGAATTTACCGCTGAAATATTGTTTGTATGTAACAGGCTCGCCTGACACTGGATGACGCATGGCAATCGTATTGAAAATGAAATTGCTCAGAAATGCGCCCAACGCACACAGGAAGAAAGCCACATACGGGGTAGCCTTACCTGGTTCAGGTGTCTCGAAATTCACCAAGTCCATGGCGTATGCCACGAACGGATAGAACATGCCCATCAGGAAACCAGACACAATAGTAAACGTCAAACCTTTCTTGTTCAAGCCACGTCCCGACTTTCCTGCATTCTTGCCTGTGGCCAGTCCGTTGCAAATTACCGAAAGCAACACAAATGCGACTCCGAGGAAAAGCAACAGCGGATCACCCTTATTGACATCATTCAACACGAAATAGTTCAGCAACACACCCAATACAAGTGCTATACCCAAACCAATAGGCCATGCTATGGCTAATCCAGAAATGCTGACAGCGGCTGTAAGCAATATGTTGGCAGCATTGAAGATGATACCACCAGCCAAAGCACTGATGACTCCTAACTGCGACACTTGGGAAAGGTTCTCAAGAAAAGGAACGCCCTTGTCACCAAAACTACCCAAGGTGAAGCCTATGAGCAGTGAGAACAAAAGAATACCAATGATATAATCCCAATAATACAATTCGTAACGCCAAGACTTGCTGGCCAATTTCTGGGTGTTTCCCCAACTTCCCCAACACAACATAGTGACCACGCAGAACACTACGGCAAGGGTGTAACTACTAACAATAAACATGGATAAAAAGAATTAAAAGTTCATATCAATCAATTATCAAATACTTCACAAGCCGAGGGCACCGATGGTTGGGCTCCGATTCGTGTCACCGCTATAGATGCCGCCTTGTTCCCAATTTTCACAGCATCCAGCAGACAATAGCCCTTGCTCAATGCCACGCACAACGCTCCGCAGAAAGTATCTCCTGCAGCCACCGTATCGACAGCCTTTACAGGGAACGAGGACACCAAGTGCAAATCACCAGGAGCAGTCGATACGTAAGCACCGTCTTTCCCTACAGTGATGATTACATCTTTCACACCCAACTCATGGATTTTGTTCACAACCGAAAGGGCTGAAATCTCATCAGTCACTTTCTGTCCAGTCATATATTCAGCCTCCGTTTCGTTCGGAATAATCATGTCCACATTACTTATCAATGCCGCAGGCAACGCTTCCTTCGGGAATGGAGCAGGATTTAAGATGACCTTCACATGGTGTTTATGGGCCAATTCGGCAGCGAATGTCAGTGTTTCGATGGGTGTTTCCAACTGCATAAGCACAAAACTTGCGTCTGCAATTTCGTTCTCAGCCTCACGAATGTCCTCTACCGAGAGCAAAGCATTGGCACCCGATGCTACAATAATTGTATTCTCACCCTTCTTATCCACAGGTATCAATGCCACTCCCGATGATGCACCAGGTGTCAGTTTCACATGCTGGGTGTTCATACCTTCTGCTTGCAGCTGCGACAACGACTGTCTGCCAAACACATCGTCACCCAAACGGCACACAAAAGTTACATTTCCACCTAATCGGGCTACAGCAACAGCCTGATTGGCACCTTTCCCTCCTGCCGCGGTCATAAACTGATCGCCAATAATCGTTTCACCTGGTTGTGGAAAATGATCCACTCTCACCACCATGTCGGTATTGCTGCTGCCAATGACAACAATCCTGTTTTTTGTTTTCATGTATATTAATCCTTTAAGTTGCTAATTTTTTCGTGCCGGATCGCAAGTTAGTCCCACTCCAATCTTTTTGAAAATCTTCTGATCGACCTCACTCAACATAGAAGTGGAATGCACCTGACATCCGTTTAGCAGAGGCAGACACGCCAGTGCTTTCTTGCAATTCACGTCGTGTAAGCTCAGCATCGAGAGTGCAACAAGCACTTCGTCGGTGTGCAGGCGTGGATTATGCCCATGCAAATATATCACCTTCGTTTGCTGGATAGGCTCGATCATGTTTTGCGGAATCAATTTAATGCTGTGGTCAATACCAGCCAGATGTTTGATGGCATTCAGGATAAGGGCAGCACTCTGTCCCAACAAAGCACTTGTCTCTGCGGTGATGATTGAACCATCGGCCAGTTCAATAGCCGAAGCATGAACAGCGGCTCTTTGTTTCCGTTCCCGGGCTGCTACTGTTGCCTTCCTGTCCTCCACCTTGATTTTTGTCTGCTTCATGAGCAAGGTAATTTTGCCCACTTCATTCTCTGCCGATTTACCGCTTGCATAATCACAAAGTGCCTTGAAATATCGACGAATGATTTCCTGTTTGGAAGCCTGACAACACACTTCATCGTCAGCAATGCAATATCCAATCATATTCACACCCATGTCAGTGGGCGATTTATAAGGATTCTCACCGTAGATTCCCTCAAAAATTGCGTTCAGGACAGGGAAAATCTCAATGTCGCGATTGTAATTCACCGATGTTTTCCCATACGCTTCCAGATGGAACGGGTCAATCATGTTCACATCGTTCAGATCTGCGGTGGCAGCCTCGTATGCCACATTGAGAGGATGCTTCAGTGGAAGATTCCAGATTGGGAATGTCTCAAACTTGGCATATCCGGCTTTCACACCTCTTTTCGATTCATTGTAAAGTTGGCTTAGACAGACAGCCATCTTGCCGCTTCCCGGGCCAGGAGCCGTGACGACAATGAGTGGTCTGGTTGTTTCCACATAATCATTTTTGCCAAAGCCGTCATCAGAGTCAATCAAATCGACATTTGTGGGATATCCTTCAATCAGATAATGGTAATATACTTTTATGCCCAATCGCTCCAAGTGTTTGCGATAAGTGTCCGCACTCGACTGACCATTGTAGTGGGTAATGACAACAGAACCTACCATCATGCCACATTGCATAAACTCATCGCGGAGTCGGAGCACGTCCATGTCGTATGTGATGCCCAAATCACCGCGGACCTTGTTTCTGTCGATATCCTCGGCACTGATTACAATGACAATCTCGGCATCGTCTTTCAGCTGAAGCAACATCTTGAGTTTGCTGTCGGGCTGAAATCCCGGAAGCACTCTGCTGGCATGGTAATCATCGAAAAGCTTTCCACCAAACTCCATATAGAGTTTATCGCCAAACTGAGCGATCCGTTCCTTGATGTGCTCCGATTGTATCTTTAAGTATTTCTCTGAGTCAAATCCAATTTTCATTTTCCACAAAACATTTTGAGGGAATACCCTTCGGAAAACCAAAAAAGTGAAAAAGATGTATCAGTGAACAGACCGATACATCTTTTCTCACAT
Organism: Bacteroides sp. UBA1773; assembly: GCA_002315285.1. Taxonomy (GTDB): domain Bacteria; phylum Bacteroidota; class Bacteroidia; order Bacteroidales; family Bacteroidaceae; genus DCGR01. The sequence goes on from DCGR01000057.1 coordinate 23,760, forward strand.
TCCATGCAATATCAGTCTTTCATTTTAGCACCGATAAACTCGCGGTTCAGTCGGGCTACGTTAATGATTTTCTCGCATTTCGGACAAACAGCCTCACATGCACGCGTGTTAGTACAGTTGCCAAAACCCAACTCGTCCATTTTGGCAACCATGGCCTTCGCACGTTTTGCAGCTTCAGGACGTCCCTGTGGCAACAATGCCAACTGGCTCACCTTCGACGAAACGAACAACATGGCCGATCCATTCTTACATGCTGCCACGCAAGCGCCACAGCCTATGCACGAAGCACAATCCATAGCCTCATCAGCATCCTGTTTAGGTATCAGAATGGCGTTGGCATCCTGAGGTGCGCCTGTACGTACAGAGCAGTAACCACCAGCCTGCATAATCTTGTCGAATGCCGAGCGGTCCACCATACAGTCCTTGATAACCGGGAAACCAGCCGAGCGCCAAGGTTCCACTGTGATTACATCGCCATTATTGAACTTACGCATATAAAGCTGGCAAGTGGTTGCACCACGTTCGGTCTTTCCGTGTGGAGTGCCATTGATATACAGCGAGCACATGCCACAAATACCTTCGCGACAGTCATGGTCGAACACAAAAGGTTCCTTTCCTTCTTCGATAAGCTGTTCGTTCAGGATGTCGAGCATTTCCAAGAAGGATGTATCACCAGGGATATCCTTCATCTGACGTGATTCGAAATGACCTTTGTCTTTCGGACCATTCTGCTTCCAATACTTAATAGTAAATGATATGTTCTTCTCCATAGTGATTAATTTTTGTAGTTACGGGTTTGTACTTTTATTGCTTCATAATGCAGCGGTTCCTTAATCAGCGATGGCTCAACCTCGTCAGAACCCTCATATTTCCAACAACCTACGTAGAAATAGTTTTCGTCATCACGTTTAGCCTCACCTTCCTCTGTCTGGTATTCCTCACGGAAGTGTCCACCGCAACTTTCGTTACGGCTCAAAGCATCGTATGCAATCAACTTACCCATTGTCAGGAAGTCATCCAAATGTACAGCCTTGTCGAGTTCCACGTTCAAGCCTTCACGTGTGCCTGGAATGAACAGATTGGTTTCAAATTCCTTGCGCAAAGCATCGATCTTCTGGATACCTTCCTTCAAGCCTTCTGCCGTACGTCCCATGCCGATGTATTCCCAGCAGATATGACCCAATTCCTTATGGATAGAATCGACAGAGCGCTTGCCCTTGATGTTCATCAACTTGTCGATACGGGCATCAACGGCCTTTTCAGCCTCGTCAAATTCCTTCTTGTCAGTAGCCACATGCGGCCAGATAGCCTGATCAGCCAGATAATTCTGGATGGTATATGGCAGTACGAAATAACCGTCGGCCAAACCTTGCATCAATGCCGATGCGCCCAATCGATTGGCTCCGTGATCGGAGAAGTTACATTCACCGATAGCAAACAATCCGGGAATAGAAGTCTGCAGTTCGTAATCAACCCAAATTCCACCCATGGTGTAGTGAATGGCAGGGAATATCATCATAGGGTTGTAGTAATCCAACCCATTCACAGTCTTACGTTTTTCACCCGGATTCACGTCAGTGATTTCCTCATACATGTCAAACAGGTTGCCATAACGCTGACGGATTACATCGATACCCAAACGCTGGATGGACTCAGAGAAATCCAGGAATACGGCCAAGCCCGTATTGTTTACGCCAAAACCTTTGTCGCAACGTTCCTTGGCAGCGCGTGAAGCCACATCGCGTGGTACGAGGTTACCAAATGCAGGATAACGACGTTCCAGATAGTAGTCACGGTCTTCTTCCGGTATTTCGTAGCCTTGCTTCTTGCCTGTTTGCAGAGCCTTGGCATCTTCCAATTTCTTCGGCACCCAGATCCTGCCATCATTACGCAACGACTCCGACATCAAGGTCAGTTTCGACTGTTTGTCACCGTGCACTGGGATACAGGTAGGGTGAATCTGAACGTATGATGGATTGGCAAAATATGCTCCTTTGCGATAGCACGACATGGCAGCCGAGCAGTTACAACCCATGGCATTCGTCGAAAGGAAATAAGTGTTGCCGTAACCGCCGGTGGCGATAACCACTGCATTGGCAGTAAAGCGCTCCAGTTTGCCAGTAACCAAATTCTTGGCAATGATACCGCGAGCACGTCCGTCAACGATCACTACATCCAGCATTTCGTAGCGAGTGTAAAGTTTCACCTTTCCAGCCTGGACTTGTGCGGAAAGTGCACTATAAGCGCCCAACAGCAACTGCTGGCCAGTTTGTCCCTTGGCATAGAACGTACGCGAAACCTGTGCGCCACCAAACGAACGGTTAGCCAAAGTACCACCATACTCACGAGCAAAAGGTACACCTTGGGCCACACATTGGTCGATGATGTTGTTGCTCACCTCAGCCAGACGATAGACATTGGCCTCACGTGCACGGTAGTCACCACCCTTCACAGTGTCGTAGAACAAACGATACACTGAGTCGCCATCGTTCTGATAGTTCTTTGCTGCATTGATACCACCTTGTGCTGCGATGGAGTGAGCACGGCGAGGAGAATCCTGAATGCAGAAATTCAGCACATTGAAGCCCATTTCGCCTAATGATGCTGCTGCAGAAGCACCAGCAAGACCTGTTCCCACCACAATAACATCAAGTTTCAACTTGTTCTTGGGATTAACCAAACGCTGATGAGCCTTGTAGTTGCTCCATTTTTCAGCTACCAATCCTTCGGGAATTTTGGAATCTATAGTTGCCATAATAAATACGTTTTTTCAGTTAAACTTATTTCACTGCAAAGCATACGATGACTGCCACGAACAAAAGCATCAGACAGGTCACATAGATGTTGCCAATGAGTTTCCAACGGTTGAACCATACCTTATTATTCCAGCCAAGGGTTTGGAGGGCACTCCAGAAACCGTGTGAAAGGTGGAACCAGATTGCTACAATCCATACGATGTAGAGGGCAGCGAAAATCGGATTGCCAAATACCTGCTCAATGTAGGCATAACCATCGGCCGAATCGAACACACCAGTTGCGTCGGTCAGTTCAGCAAACATCATGTTATACCAGAAATTATAGAGGTGAAGCAGCAAGCCTACCAACACAATAATACCCAACACCAGCATGTTCTGTGAAGCCCATTCTACCGATTTCGGTTTTTCTGTTACGGCATAACTGTTGTTGCCACGAGCCTTTCGATTCTGCATAGTCAGCCAAAAAGCATACCCAATGTGAATCACAGCAAGTGCTGCCAAACCCAGAGTAGCTACTACAGCATACCAGTTGGCACCCAGAAATTCACAAATCATGTTGTAGCCTTCACTAGAAAACAGTGCCACCACATTCATGCATCCATGAAACGTAAGAAAGAGAATCAAGCAGATGCCTGTTACCGACATCACCACTTTTCTTCCGATTGAGGAATTAATTAACCACATAAGTTCAATTTTAATTTATTATTAATGTTTGTAAAATTCTACTTCACTTCAGTTTGCAAAAATAACTTAAACTTGCCGATAATACAAACAAAAACGCAACTTTTCCGCGATTTCTAACTATATTTGCTCCATATTTACACATTTGCCATGGGAATTATTATTGGAATTGACGTAGGGGGTAGTACCACAAAAATCGTCGGATTAAAGGTCAACGAAATGTTTCCTCCGCTGTTTATCAAGGCCTCCGACCCGGTCAGCTCACTGTTCGGGGCTTTTGGCCGATACCTGTATGAGAACAAAATCGCCTTGCCAGATATTGAACATATCGTGCTGACCGGCGTAGGTGCGGCATTCATCAATGACCCTCTTTATGGTGTGCCCACCAGCAAGACCGATGAATTCATTGCCAATGCCTTAGGCGCACGGTATCGCATGGGGCTCGACAAACTAATCGTGGTGAGCATGGGCACGGGTACTTCTTACATTCACGTGGATGGGAACAACATCCAGCATGTCGGAGGTATGGGCATTGGAGGTGGCACACTACAGGGGTTGTCGCGATTACTAATCAACAACGACAACGTCACTCAGGTGGCTGAACTGGCTTTGAAGGGCAAGGCACAAAACGTAAACCTCACTATTGGCGACATCTGCAAAGCCGAGATACCCAATCTGCCTCTCTTTGCCACTGCATCGAGTTTTGGAAAGGTTCGAGGCAATGAGCAACCTGAGGACCTTGCCTGTGGACTTATCACCATGGTGTTTGAGTCGATAGGTCAGGGTGCCTATTTCACCTCGCTCAATTGTGGCATCAAGGACTTGGTTCTCATTGGTAACCTGACACGTCTGCCCCAGTGCAAGAAAGTGTTTACCAATATGGAGAAAATCTACAAGGTAAATTACCTCATTCCATCCTACGCCGAATACCGCACTGCTCTGGGCGCTGCCCTTTCATATACCCAACGGACAAACCGAACTTCACCAACCCAACCCACACAGATAATCAGTTTAAGATAAAATAGGTGTGATGTTTCTATCAGGTGAGATGCAAGAGTAACACTTGATTGAAGCATGGATATAAACTCTATTGGCAAAAAATGCGAGAAATCCTACCCGATATGGCCATTTCCCAAATTATTTCCTTATCTTTGCCCCTAAAGTATTATTTTGCCATGTCTGTCAAACTGTCTGTTACTTTGTCTCGGCGCACGATGACGTGCTTCATAGTAATGTTCGCTTCTGTCATTTGCTTTGCCGACAGCTATCCAGAACCTCCAGCAACCATTGTTTTTTGCGAAAAGAAAATAGATTTGTTGCGTTTCGACCGACGGGAAAATATGGATCGTGAACTGATGTCATTCACATATATGCACACCAATTCCACCTTGTTGTTGAAACGTTCCAAACGGATGTTCTCGGTCATTGAGCCCATCTTGCGAGAGCATGGCATTCCCGATGACTTCAAATACCTCGCTGCCATAGAAAGTTCTTTGAGTCCTACCGCTCGTTCAGCTGCTGGTGCGGCAGGCACATGGCAATTGTTGCAGGGTACGGCCCGGCAGTATGGTCTTGAGGTGAATGCCAATGTGGATGAACGCTTTGACGTGGCCAAATCTACTGAAGCAGCATGCAAGTACTTGAAGCAAGCCTACGAGAAGTATGGCGATTGGATGCTTGTGGTTGCTTCATACAATGCCGGTATGCAACGCATAGGCACACTGGTCGATCAGCAAGGGGTGAACGACGCACTCGATTTGTACATGGTCGAGGAAACCGCCCGGTATGTGTATCGGATACTTGCCGCAAAGGTGTTCTTTGCCCAACCCAAAAATTTCGGTTTCCATCTTAAGACATCCGACATCTATGCCCCAGTGCCATGTCGTGAAATCACAGTGAACTACGAAATTGGCAACCTTGCCGATTGGGCAAAAGAGCAGGGCACCACTTACGCCCTCATCAAGTTGCTGAATCCATGGCTGCGCGAAAATAAATTGAACAACAAATCAAAGAAACAATATATCATCAAAATTCCAAAATTATGAAAAAATCATTTATCACAGGTTTGCTCGGATTGTTGGCACTCGCCTCTTCTGCACAAACTTTCAAGGAGTGGCAAGATCCGAAAGTCAACGCCGTGAACCGTGCACCCATGCACACCAATTACTTTGCCTTCGAGAACGAACAGGCTGCCGTGAAAGGGGTGAGAGAACAGTCGGCCAACTTTATGACTCTCAATGGTGTCTGGAAATTCAACTGGGTTGCCAATGCCGATGCACGTCCCACCGACTTCTGGAAATCCGATTTCAACGACAAGGCTTGGGACAACATGGCAGTGCCTGGCATTTGGGAACTCAATGGCTATGGTGACCCACAATATGTGAACTGTCCTTATCCTTGGGAGAACCAGTTCAAGAACAATCCGCCTTATGTGCCCATGGAGAACAATCACGTCGGATCTTACCGAAAATTCATTACCATCCCTGCTTCCTGGACAGGAAAGGACATCATCGCCCACTTCGGTTCCGTCACCTCCAACATGTACCTGTGGGTAAACGGCAAGTATGTAGGCTATAGCGAGGACAGCAAGCTCGAGGCTGAGTTTAATCTTACCCCATACCTGAAAGCAGGAAAAGAAAACCTCATTGCTTTCCAGGTGTTCCGCTGGTGCGACGGCACCTATTTGGAATGCCAGGACTTTTGGCGCTATGCAGGCGTTGGTCGGGACTGTTATCTTTATGCACGCGACAAGAAGCGTATCGACGATATTCGTATTACTCCCGATCTCGACAAGAACTACCAGAACGGTTCACTGCAAGTCAGCCTAAACCTTTCTGCAGGCGGCACAGTGGAACTTGCGCTGTTTGATGCACAAGGCCAGCAAGTGGCCACCACCACTGCTAAAGGAAGCAAGAGCGCAGTTGCCACCCTTGAAGTGGCCAATCCTCAGAAGTGGAGTGCCGAAGTACCTTACCTTTACACCTTGCAAGCAAAGCTACAAGGCACCGATGAAGTAATCCGTCAGAAAGTGGGCTTCCGCAAAATCGAACTGGTCAAAGACCAGATCCTGGTCAATGGCAAAGCCGTGCTTTTCAAGGGTGCCGACCGCCACGAACTTGATCCCGATGGAGGATACTATGTGTCGCGCGAACGCATGATTCAGGATGTACAAGTCATGAAGCGTTTCAACATCAATGCTGTTCGTACCTGTCACTATCCCGATGATAATTTCTGGTATGAGTTGTGCGACCAATATGGACTTTATGTCGTAGCCGAAGCCAACATCGAAAGCCACGGCATGGGATATGGCGAAAAGACACTGGCAAAGAACGAATCCTACCGACTGGCACACATGGAACGCAACCAGCGCAACGTGCAACGTGGTTTCAATCACCCCAGCATCATCTTCTGGTCACTCGGCAACGAAGCCGGATTCGGCCCTAATTTCGAGGAGTGCTACAAGTGGGTGAAAAACGAGGACCCGTCACGTGCCACTCAGTATGAACGTGCTGAAGGCAATGAGTTCACCGATATTCACTGCCCGATGTACACCCGATACGAAGATACTGAGAAATACGGACAGAGCACCGACAAGACCAAACCCATGATCATGTGTGAGTATGCACATGCAATGGGCAATTCAGAAGGTGGTTTCAAGGAGTACTGGGAGCTCTTCCGCAAATACCCAAACCTGCAAGGTGGTTTTATCTGGGACTTTGTAGATCAGAGCTGCCGTTGGACAGGCAAGAACGGTGTGGAAATCTACGCATACGGTGGTGATTTCAACAAATTCGACATCCATGACTACAATTTCAACAACAACGGCCTCATCAGTCCTGATCGTGTACCCAATCCACACATGTACGAAGTAGGTTACTACTACCAGAACATTTGGGCTTCGGCTGCCAATCTGAAGAAAGGCGAAATCAATGTCTATAACGAGAATTTCTTCCGCGACCTCTCAGCCTATCGTCTTGAATGGCAGGTGCTCAAGGATGGTAAGGTCATGCGTACAGGCAGCATCGACAATCTTGATGTGGCACCACAGACCACCAAGACCTATACGCTTGCCATCGGCGACATTTGCCAGTGTACAGAATGGTTACTCAACGTACAATTCAAACTGAAGAATCGCGATGGCCTGCTTCCAGCTGGCTACACCGTGGCCAAGAAGCAGTTCACCCTCAATGAGTACAAAGTTCCATCTATGGATTTGCAAAATAAAGTCCCAGTCAACACCCAGGTTGTTGCACCTACATTGGTTGACAATGATGTACATTACTACATTGTGAAAGGAGAGCAATTCACACTTGAGTTCAACCGAGCCACTGGTTTCCTCGAACGTTATACGGTGAAGGGCACAGAGCTCATCAAGGAAGGGTCGGCACTGACTCCAAACTTCTGGCGTGCACCTACCGACAACGACTTCGGAGCAAAACTTCAACAAAAATATGCCGTATGGAAAAATCCTGGACTGAAACTCACAAACCTGAAGGCCCAAGTCGAAAAACAACTTGTTGTGGTCAATGCCTCTTACGAGTTGCCAAAGGTAGGAGGCAAGCTTCAACTCGATTATGTCATCAACAACATAGGTGAAATCAAAGTCACCCAACAACTCACCGCAGGCAGTACCGAAAACGTGCCCAACTTGTTCCGCTTCGGTATGCAGGTGGCAATGCCTAAGAAATTCGACAAAATCGAATACTACGGACGTGGCCCTATCGAAAACTACATCGACCGCAACAACGTGACAGACCTTGGCCTTTGGCGGCAAACCGTCGATGAACAGTTCTACAGCTACATCCGTCCGCAGGAAACTGGCACCAAGACCGACATCCGTTGGTGGAAACAGATCAACACAGGTGGTACTGGCCTCAAAGTAGTGGCCGAAGCTCCATTCTCAGCCTCGGCATTACACTACACTATCGAGAGCCTCGACGAAGGTTGGGTAAAACACAACATGCACTCGCCCGAAGTACCTCAAGCCGACCTGACCAACCTCTGCATCGACAAGGTTCAAATGGGCTTAGGTTGTATTGACAGTTGGGGAGCCATTCCACGCAAGGAGTACATGCTGCCTTACACCGATTACAGCTTCACATTCATACTCTCACCTATTGAGCACACATTACCAATCGAATAAATCATAAGCTGTAGAGTCCACTTTAAAAAGTTCCTTTTGTATTTACAGACATCTATAACCGAGATGTTAAGTGCAAAAGGGCGCTTTTTCAAGTGGACTCTATATATTTTGGATAGTTGCTCTTACCAGACACAAAATGAACAGTAAATCTGTACAGACCAAAAAAACAATGTAATGGTAAGTTGTTGTCAGATATTATTGCTAATTTTGCAGTGTTAATTGCGCGTTACGCTTTTGGAAGTAACATAAAAACATTGGGCAACAACAATACAGGTATATCACCTGAAGTATAGTATATAATGATATATGGACACAGCATACCTTGCTGAAATATCTCCTTATATAATATTGAAATTTAACGACATAACTCACATTGGCAATATAATTTTATGCAAGCAATCATATTAGCGGCAGGAATGGGAAAAAGACTTGGAGAATACACACAGGACAACACAAAATGTATGCTGGAAGTCAATGGAATTCGTCTGATAGATAGGGCCTTGGAGCATTTACATAAGCTTAATGTGTCACGAGTGGTATTGGTGGTTGGCTATAAAAGACAGAATGTGAAAGATTATGTGGGTTCTGATTTCAAAGGTACACCTGTGGTTTATGTAGATAATGCCATCTATGATAGGACAAACAATATCTACTCATTATATCAGGCTAAGGATTTCTTATTGGAAGAAGACACACTGCTGCTTGAATCGGACTTGATCTACAACTTCGATGTTCTTGAAAAGTTATATTGTGACACATATCCAAATATCGCTTTGGTAGATAAGTACGAAAGCTGGATGGATGGCACTGTGGTTACAATCGATGAATGTGGCAGAATCACGAATTTCATCGACAAAAGCCTGTTCAAGTATGATGAGATTAAGTCGTACTACAAAACAGTGAACATCTACAAGTTTAGCAAAGATTTTTCATCGAGATACTATGTTCCATTTCTCACGGCATATTGTACAGCATTAGGACAAAATGAATATTACGAGCAAGTGCTACGCATTATCCTTGATTTGCGTACCGCTCCACTCAAGGCACTACCTCTGAACGGAGAAACTTGGTACGAAATAGATGACGTACAGGACTTGGATATTGCCAAAGGAATGTTTGCTCCTTCAGATGAAGAACACTATAAGGCCATATCATCGAGATATGGTGGTTATTGGCGTTATCCGCAAATGCTGGATTTCTGTTATTTGGTGAATCCCTACTTTCCACCACAACGCATGCTTGACGAAATCAAAGCCAGTTTTGAAACATTGTTGTGTGAATATCCATCGGGGATGAGAGTGAATTCCCTCTTAGCATCAAAAAATTTTGGAGTACGCCAAGAATATATTCTAATGGGTAATGGAGCAGCAGAACTTATCAAATCATTCATGGAGCGACATTGTCACCGTTTGGGCAATGTAATACCGACTTTCGAGGAATACCCAAATCGCATTCTAAAAGAGAACGTAGTGTCATATCGCTCTGACCGTGCGGATTTTCATTATTCAGCCGAAGAGCTTGTCAACTTCTTCAATGACAAAGACATTGATACCCTCTTGATTATCAATCCAGACAATCCTTCGGGAAATTTCCTGACCATGGATGAATTAAAACACCTGTTGACTTGGACTCAAAAAAAAGGCATCAGGCTCGTCGTTGACGAATCGTTTGTGGATTTTGCAGATGCCATGGATGAAAAGACACTTCTATGCAATGATTTGCTTGCAGAAAATCCAAATTTAGTTGTCATCAAGAGCATCAGCAAGTCGTATGGTGTTCCAGGATTACGATTGGGAGTATTGGCCACTGGCAACACCCAACTTGTTGCAGAATTGGTTAATGATGTGGCTATTTGGAACATCAATTCGTTTGGAGAGTTTTTCATGCAGATTTATGAAAAATACCATCGAGACTATCTACAAGCCTGCGAGGATTTTCGCAGGGAACGTAATCGCTTTGAAAAAGCATTAAGAGAAATTCCATATTTGCAAGTCTATGACAGCCAAGCGAACTACTTCCTTTGTAAAGTGAAAGAGCCATACACATCACATCAATTGACATTGTTGTTGCTAAGACACAACATTTTTATTAAAGACTGTAGCACTAAACTTGGTTTTGAAAACGCCAATTACATTCGTTTGGCTATTCGCAACCTACATGATAACGATTTCCTTATCAAGACGCTAAAGGGACTATGAAAATCTGTATTTGTGGTGGTGGAGCATTAGGACATACTTGTGCGGGATTTTTTTTGTCCAATCCTCATAATCAAGTAAACATTTATTCTGGCCATCCAGAACAGTGGAGTGAATATATCAGTGTACAAGACTGCAATGGAGTAACATTTTCAGGTTATCTTAATAAAGTCACAAACTTGCCAGAAAATACCGTAAAAGAACAAGATATTATTTTATTGTGCTTGCCAGGATTCCTAATTCAAAGTACATTATTAGCTATTAAGCCGTATATTGGTGATGCCGTTGTCGGTTCAATAGTTTCAAGCACTGGGTTTTTTTTTGAAGCGCATTCAATTTTGAGTCCAAATACTAAATTATTTGGTTTTCAACGTGTTCCTTTTATTTCAAGAGTAAAAGAATATGGGAAATCCGCAATGATTTTAGGATATAAAACCCAACTGAATGTGGCTTTTGAAAATATTGCAGATAAAGAATCGTTCAGGAACATATTATCCGAGTTGTTTCATACACGAGTTTCTGTGTTAAATAGTTTTTATGAAGCAGCTCTTTCAAATAGCAATCCGATATTGCATCCAGCACGCTTGTACTCCCTTTTTCATAATTCTGAAGAGGTACCTTTTCAAAACAGTATTCCATTCTACAGCAATTGGTCGGATAAGTCATCTCGTTTACTGATAGACATGGATGCTGAATTTTTTCAGTTAGTTAATAAATTAGATATTCAGAATATCCAAACACTTTTGGATTATTATGGATGTTCTAATGCCACAACTCTTACGAAAAAAATTTCTACAATAAATGCATTCAAGGATATAATGAGCCCGATGCGTAAAGAAAATGACAAATGGTTGATTGATTGGGAAAGTAGGTATTTCATTGAGGACTTTCCGTTCGGTCTTAAATTCATAAAGGAATTATGTGATTATCATAATATATATGCTCCAAACATTTCGAAAGTATATGATTGGGGTATTACTTGTTTACAAAAATATGGGAAAGTATAATCCACAAGGTTCGCTTTTGCGAAAAGCCCAGCTAAGAATGCTGCACATATTGGAGGTGGTAGATACCATTTGCCGAGAAGAGCACATTGATTATTGGATGGATGCTGGCACATTGTTGGGTGCCGTACGACACAAAGGCTTCATTCCGTGGGATGACGATTTGGATATTTGCATCATGCGGAAAGACTATGCACGCTTCAAACATGCAGCTCTAAAACGTCTCCCATCCGACCTTGCCTTCCAAGATTGGACCACCGACGAATACCATTTCGAAATGTCGCCTCGAATCAGAGACCGGCATTCTCTATTTGATCAGTCCGAGTCAAAATGCCAAAAGTACAAGGGCTTGTTTCTTGATGTCATATTGGTGGAAAGAGTTCCTTCCATGAAAATCAAACAAATGGTTTATTTCTTCTACGGCAGAGTTACAAGGGAACTTCACAATTATGGCTACGCCACATATACATCAAAACGCAGGATTCTTGTAAACAAACTATTAGCATATCTCATGTGGATTCCTACAATGACTCTTACCAATATGGTTCGTCTGTATGCATGGACCATTCAGAGCAATACCGTAAGTCGCTTCTATAGTCCATTCAAAGGTCCCAGATGTATCAGCGACATTTTCCCTTGCAAGGAACTTGAATTTGAAGGGCATCTTTTCTATGCACCTGCCAATCCAGAGGCTTATCTGACAAAACAATTTGGCGATTATATGACACTCCCTCCAGAGTCGGAACGGAAAGGGCATGATTGTAAAATAGAAATTTACGATTGACACTCGATGAACAAGGTTCTTATAATAGGTCCCAATTATTTCAATTTTCTATCGGCAACAAGGCTAGCATTCGAACTTCTAGGATGGGAAACACAGGTTTGTCACTACGACAACCCCATTCATCCTTATACCACTTGGATGAAATGGAAATATAAGTTCAGCCTGAATAGGAGAGCTATGCAACGAAGAAGTCGTTACGTGTTCAACACACTACTGCAACAACGCTTCGAAGAGTATAAGCCTTCGTTAGTATTCATTCTGAACGGCGACATTATCGAAACATCCACCCTTGATTATTTCCGTCAGAAAGCGAAAGTAGCACTATGGTTCTTCGACAGTAGAACAAAGCTTGCAACGAGTTTGCAACATGTGGATCATGTGGATGCTTTGTTTTGTTTTGAACAGGATGATGTGGATTGGTATCAGACCCAAGGCAAACAAACTTATTTCCTGCCGCAAGCCTGCGACACGCAGGTGTATTATCCCATAGGACATGTACAAAAGGATATCGACATTTTGTTCATCGGTAATTTGTTTTATTCTCAGCGTCGGCAATATCTTATTGGGAAGATTATTGAGGCATTTCCTAATAAACGTATTAGAGTGTTTGGTCTATATAGGCCATGGTACAAAGGGCTGGTCAAGTGGTTGACGATGCGACATCGTAACATTTACGCAAATCGCAATTTGTCGCCTGAACAGGTAAATCTATATTATAATAAATCAAAAGTAGTGCTTAACATTCATCAAGAATCTCAGAATGTAGGAGCGAATCCAAGGGTGTTTGAAATCTGTGGATCGGGAACATACCAAGTATGCGATGCGAATCCATACATTGAGTGTTTGTTTGGGAAGAATGATATTGGGTTATACCATAACGAAAAGGAATTAGTCGCTTGCATTCAAGCTGCATTGGCAACTGATATGCAAGCTAATGCGATAAAAGCTTACCAAACGACGATTCGGCAACACACATTCGTAAATCGAATTCAAACGGTACTTGCTATCATTGGTCAGATATAGGTCATTAATCTCATGCCGAGCATACCAGCAACAAATAGGCTGACAACTAAGTTGTCAGCCTATTTGTTGCACATAGTTACAAAAGTTGTAATTATTTCAAAACAGTCTTACGGATTTCTTCAATCTGTCCCTTCAACTCAGTCAACTGATCGCGAAGTTGCTTGACATCCATTGCGTTAATCTTGTAAAGAGGTTCCAACACTTCGTTCAAACTCTTCATTTCCTCGTTGCTGTCAACCAATTCCTGTAAACCATCATGAACACATACGAATCGGAACGTGATATCAGCTGCAGACTCATCGGTAAACATTGGCATGAACTTGTCAATATTCTGTGTGACGATAAAGAGCTTTTCAACTGTCGATACGGCTATGCTCTCCCAGAAATTATTGGCTCTGCCAGCCTCATACTCAGCATCAACTACAGCAGAAAAAGCTGCCTGAACAGCATTGGCATCATTACCATCGACATTCATAAAGTTCATTATTGCATTGTCGTTGATATCTGCCATAAGCTTATTGATAGCAACATCGTATTCTTCGGTAGGCATATCATACATCTCAGCCACACCCTTGTCGGCAAGCAACATGGCAATGGTACGATATTTCTGTGAGAGAGTCAAGGCATCAGCAGCAATAGACGGATTAAGCAGATAGGTTGGCTTGACCATCTTCTCTTTGTCGGAAAGTTGAATTTTTCCTTCTTTCGTGGCAGTAGCAAACGATGACAACTTTATCTTCTTTGCAGAAGCAATCAATTCCTGAACGTTCACCTTCAAAGCTTCGATTGTTTGTTGCTCCCCTTGTGTCAACTCGGCCTTAGGAGCACTTTCTTCTGCCGATTTCTTCTGATTCTTACATGCTGGAAGCGCAATAAGCGTACAAGCAAGCACAATAAATGTTAACTTTTTCATTTTATGTATCGTTTATAATTATTTTACTTCAAATCATATTTGGCGCAAATATACAAAAAACATTATTATTAATGCAGTATTGCTCAAAAAAAAAGTCATATTCCATTTAATTTCTTTCTTGACGTACAAATCTGCCCGGAATATCGAAAAACAGACAGATTGCGACAACCAGACACATCAGCATCTCCACCAACGTATTGAACCATAATGTAGGTATTTCAAGAGCACCCACACGCTTTGTAGCACAATAAAAAGGAGCCCTTCCATCATTGGTCTTCGATGGAAGGAAAATGAATCCCATCTGCGGAACAATACAACCATTTACAACGTGATGCGTACGGCTTGCGTCAGCGTTCATGGCCAGGTTTTCGAGTTGCAGATTGTAATGATTACGTTTCAATTTTAGCATCTCCTCCTTACCAAGAGAACGTTGCATGGACGCATATTGCTTGTCAAGTGCAAGTGTAACCTTATTGTTCATATCTTCAAGCACCTTCTTTGCATTGCTGAAATAAGCATCCAACGATTCATAGGAATCATCACCTTCGTATGGTGCCAATCGGCAATAGGTCGAGAGCTTTGGAAGTTCGTTATGTATCACTGTCATGTGGTCGAGATTCACAATTTCTCCATTCAGCTGCTCATCGTGCAAGGTTTCGAGTTGCGATCGCAACTCGTAGAGAAATGCATGAAGATAATATTGATGTTCATACTTCGTTTTCTCTGCCTCAAAGAAATTCAATTCATAGTCGTTGTCGCTAAATGCCGTAACAGCCAAAGCCTCGAAAGCCCAACGCGAGGGAATGAAATCACCTATGACAGGTACATTGGCAGTCGTACTATTAGGTGTCAGATCAGTGAATTTCACCACCAACCCACAAAGCAATATTTGAGGAATCAACAGCAAAGGAATACTGATATAGATGGCAACAACCGAATTGAGTGATTGTGATAACAACAAACCTATCAGATTTGAAAGAAAAGCTGCCACAAACAGTATCAGCCACCATACCCAGAACAAGTCATGGATACCCATGACAAAATTGCCCACTACAATAAACAACAATGTCTGAATAAGCGATACGCCTGCCATGAACAGTATTTTCGACCAAATGTAGCTTTGATACGACAGACTCAGAAACTTCTCGCGTTTCAGTACAGCCCTGTCCTTGATGATTTCTTCGGCACTGCCACTCATGCCGATAAAAATAGCAACAATGACAGCCATAAAGAAATATGATACGAGATTTTTGTTGTCCATGATGCAATACTCACTGTCAATCGGAGAATAATGCGTAAGCATGGCACAAATCAAAGCCAGTATAGGAGCCTCCAATAATGTGATGAGCAAATATTGCAGGTTGGTGCTCTTGGCCTTTAGGTTACGCATCAAGAAAATCCCCATCTGCTTGAACGCAGATGGCTTCTTTTGGTCTGTATGTGGTATGTCATTACATGTCACTTCCTCCATAGGTTGCCGATTGTCAAGGTAACGCTGATGCCATTCCTGCGGTGAGACACGCCGTTCACTACTTATCTCGCCACTACCATTCAATTTTTTCTCATCAATGATATTCAGCACAATCTCTGGATTCACGTTTCCACAAGTAGGACACATGCTGATTTCGGAATCCACATAATTGGCAGCATTCTTGAAATAGGTTACGGCCTCAATGGGATTGCCGTCGTAAATGGGATAGCCACCCTTGTCAAGTAGCCAGAGCCGGTCAAACAGTTTATATACATCAGACGAAGGCTGGTGGATGTTTGCCACTACCAGACACCCCTTATAAGTTTGTTCTTTTAGCAGGTTCACTACCTTTTCGGTGTCAGAAGACGACAAGCCAGAAGTGGGTTCGTCAAGGAAGAGCACCGCAGGCTGACGAATCAACTCCAGCGCGATATTCAACCGTTTACGCTGACCTCCCGAAATATATTTGTTCATAGGCGAACCCACCTTAAGGTTCTTGGCTGCCTCCAACCCAAGTTCGTTCAGAATGGTCACGACTCGATTGTCAATTTCTGCTTCACACATGCCTTCAAAGCAAAGACGGGCTGTGAACCAGAGATTTTCGTAAACCGTCAGCTCTTCTACCAACAAGTCGTCCTGCGGTACAAACCCAATCAAAGCCTTTGCCTCAGGTTCGTTGATGTCACGTCCATTAATGGTAATGGAGCCTTCTTGTGGACGATTCGTTCCGTTGAGCAATGAAAGTAAAGTCGATTTGCCCGTTCCGCTTCCACCCATGATTGCCACCAGTTCGCCACTGTGTAGATTGAAACTGAGGTTGTGCATGCCATTGTCGCTGAGCTTGTCGAAACGGAAATTGATGTCTCGTCCCGACAAAGTTATCTCACGGCGCATATTGGACGTATGTTCACGCTCTTGATAAAATGACATCACCGTACTGAAATACATTGGTTTGTCATATCGACTCTTGAGCACACTACTCTGTTGCCACACCATGAAGAAACCACGTTGGACAGGCACATCGTTCATCATCACCTCCTGCTGTCCCAACCACACAAACACCAACCGATTGAGTTTAGGCAGTAGAAGCGTGCGAACAACAGCATCACAATATGGAAGTTCCAACACATTCTCCGATACTCCCTGATTCATCACAAAGGCATATAAGTCAGCAAGAGTGTTGGCATCGACACTGAACCCTTTTGCCACAATGTCGAATATGTTCCGTAAGCCTTCGCCCTGTTTTTCAACATCGGCATCCGAATCATTGAAAATATCCTTGCAGAATTCTATCAATCGCAAAAGAATGAGCGTTTGCTCTTCTTTCGAGATCTTTCCTATTAATTTAGAACTGATTCCTTCAATAATGGCAGATTTGTTCAGTTCGGGCATTTCTGAATAGAACACGAGCAAATCGTCATATAGCGTCAAGTACGGATCAACATCGCGTACTCCGAAATGACGCGACAATAAAGTCCTGATGATGTTCTCAGCTCTCTCACGCTCCATTTTCTCAATTGCGCCTACCAACGCAAAGAGATTTAACAAACCAGAAAGGACTATATCATTCATTCTTATTTTGATAAGTGGTTCCTAAAAGATTCTCATTCATAGATCAACAAATCCGTTATTGACAGTTTCATGTCATCTTGCGGATTGAGCCAAGAAAACGACACCGTATGGTTAGCGGATGACAGGTTGTATTTATGAAACAGTTCCAGTTTACGGTCGTGTTGATTGTTCGGCAATTCTACGGTTTCCACTTTTTCGCCATCAAGCACAACCTCTACCTTTGCCACATAGTCTGTCCCCCAACTACCGAAAGTATAACCCACCACGACACCTTTGCCCGTGAACGTCTGACTGCCAGCATCCGCAATGGGAGCGTTGCACTTCAAACGTTCTTTGGGGCGAAGATCCGTGAATCCCTGTTCCAATCGGACCGTTTGTGGTTGTTGAAGTTGTATGGTGACCTCCTTGTCGCTCACTTTTCCCCCATTACGGCTGATTACTTGCAACGCCTGGTTCATCGACATCTGATACACCTTGTTGAGCGAGATATCGGTATATGCGAACGCACGGTCCTCTACCTCGCGAAGGTTTGCCATGAACTTTTCAGGAATATGGCTATACCCCAACATTGCGGCCAAGATACCACCTGCCGAAGCTGGGTTACAATCTGAATCGTGTCCACAACGTGTCGCTATCTCTATTGTTTTTTCAAAGTCCTTTTCGCCATAAAGCAGACCTATCAGGATGTATGCGCTATTAATCACGGCATCAATGTTGAATGGGTTGAAAACACCATCTGGGCAACCAATATCTGTCCCCCACTTGTCCTGACAAAGTTGCCAGGTCTTTTTCCAATCGGTAGGATACTGTTGATGCCAACCAATGATGTCAGCCATACACTGATGGTACCTGCTTTCCGAAGGGATGACTTTCAATGCCTCTTCCACCACATACCCAATGTCATTGCTGACAAAAGCCAAGGCATACATGGCGGCCACATACACACCTCCGTACCATCCATCGCCGTAGTTCATGATGTGACCGATGGAGTCGCAATAGTAAGCAGCAGCATTGACCATACCTGGCGACATGATGCCGGCATAGTCGGCCTCAATTTGGAAATCGATGTCATCAGCATGAGGATTGGCTTCCCAATGGCCTGACCGAGGGGGCATCACGCCATGTAAGATGTTATAACGTGCCTGTTGGTTGGCATGCCACAACGGATAGGGTGCCTGGGCAAAAGCCAAGGCAAAAGCCTCGGTCGGAGCATCCAATCCAAGTTTTTCGAATACGCTTACGAACGTCAAATCCATATAGACATCATCGTACAATCCTGGTACGTTGTCAAAATAATGTTTCAGATAGCCATCCGGCCACTGGATGGCAATGCTGTCATCGATGATACGCTCACAGTATCTGAATTCCGTGGGACCACCATAAGTACAACCTATGGCCTGACCGGCCCATGCTCCTTTTATCTTGTCGAGTAGTGTTTCCTTGGGAATCGTTACTTCTGAATTACACGATAGCAATATCATTGACATTGATAATGCGAATGCCGTCCTTATAAATGATTTCATAATTATTTTCATCAAACTGTTATGTCAAACATGATAACACACATTAACTTATAGATGGACATCATGGGGTAGTGTCCTTCTATAAGTCTTTATGTGTCATTCTATTGGATGGAATCCTATGTGAAGGATAAATAGCACACGCCTCCATTCTTTATCGTCAAAGCACCTTGATTTCACCCTTATCGGTAGTGATGCTCAGTGTTTCCAGCCTGTTGCCTTTGATTGAATAGGAAACCTTTTCGGAATGTCCGTCGTTATAAATAATTTCCAAAGTCTGATTATCCAATGCTTTCACCTCTTTGACAGGAAGGGTCTCACCGACGCGCAAAGGGTACAACAGGTAAGGCTCTATCACTTGTCCTGCCGCGCTACGTGTCACTTCTGTGGTTGCGGCCTTGTGCACTTCATATTTCTCACCCTGACCATTTTCCAACGAATCGGAAATCCATCCTTGCACCTCAGGAACTTCCTGACCAATGATGACCTTCAGATTGGCACCCTCGCCATGAAGGGGTATGATGGCCATGTTCGAAACACCCTTCTCCGTGCTCAACACGGCGTATGGTGTGGAGGTGATGGTGTAATCTGTCGTGTCAAAATGGAACCATGAGTTGTAGGTGTGTGTTGTGGCATCGGACGGAGTAAACACATCGAAGAGCAACCAATACTTGTTCTTTACGAATGTGAGTGCGCGATACTGGGTGACGGTGGTATCGAGTTTCTCGCCAAAGCCTTCATTGTACCAACCCTCGCCAAAATCCACTTGTTCGTTGCTTATCCAACGATTTTCGAGTGGCTTGCGGCTGTGCAGTATCAAGTCTTCATGAGCGCGAGCGCGTCGTTTCTGATCCATGCCATCCACGCGTGTCACGTTGTGGGCACGGGCTGAGAGCACGTAGTCACGCCACTGCGAAGTGTCGTAATCGTATTTTCCACCCTCAGAGATAAGCGTGCTGCCGTATGCATGGATGGAGAAGGTAAGCTTGTCCTCATGCTGGTGTCCAGCTCCGTAAGGACCAACCTCGAAGATAGAGTACAAGGCATCAGTGTCCCAACCCGAACGCATCACGTACCAACCTGCCCAAGGCATCCACACTGAAGTATAGCTTGGAGCGGTTCCTTCCTTACCCTCGCTGCCTACATATTGGAAATCGGTGCGATGAGGCATATACTTGTAACCCTCTGTCAATGTGGAACGTCGTTGGTTCCAGTGACCATCGTTGAGTGATGGGATGCGACCATTAGGCAATAAGATATTCTGATAGTATTCATACATTTTCTCCAAACGTTCGGCATAATCGCCCGGCAACGTATAATTGTTGAGTTTGGCTATACTGTAAATGCCCATCATGCAACCTAAGCTAACGCCATGATAACCTGGTGAGAGTTCAATCTGCGCTCCGTCCTCGTAGAACTGGTTTTTCTCCTCTTCATACATTTTTTCGCTGGAGAACTGGCACCAATCGGCTGCATCCTTGAATTCGGGGAACAAGATGCCCGTATAGAACAGGCCGTCCATTTCCATGGTCAGCCAGTTGTTACGCGTAGGATAAGCTCTCAGGTGAATTGCATGTTCATAGAACGACTTCACCATCAGGATGACAGCCTCATCGTCGAATGAGGGAGAACCGAGGAAATAAAAGAACGAATTGGGCCATGAACCCAACGTACGAATACCTGTTTCGATGGTACGCCAGCGCGAGTAGAGTATGTTGTCAGGAAAGTCGTGCAGGGTGTTGAACTTCACCCAACTGGTCATCTGGTGTACGAATGCCTTGGCATAGCGTTCGTCACCAGTATTCCAATAAGCCCGTCCAAGCGTGGACCAATAGCCGTGACGGCTGAGCTGCCAAGTCCATTCACAGTATTTTATTTCGGTAGGATTGATAGACCAGTCCATCACTTCACTGTCGCCGAAGTCGTATGCCAGACCTGAAGATGGCAGTATGTTGGCTGCGATTTGCTCTACGTATGCCGTATCAATTGCCGAAGCGGGTTTTCCATCTAAGCTACCCTTTTGGGCAATAGACTTCTGGAGGTCGCGCCAGTTGAAGAACCACAAAGGTTTTTCACGGGTTTTCAAGTAAGTTACGAATTCCTTCTTGGCCGTAGCATAGTCTTTCTTTTCCACAGCAGCCTTTACAGCAGCCATGCCTTCATAGTCGAGGTTCAGAGCATCGAACAAGTCGGCATCTGAAGTGACTGGGCCGTCAAGGATAGGATCAGTGAGAGTGAGAAGCGAAGTCTCAACATTATAAGTATTGCCTGTGAACTTCACAACATTCTCCAACTGTCTCTTGTATTCCTTTACGCCAAAACGGTCGGCTGTCTTCATCAGCACACCAACCAAAGAAGATGGGTCACGAGGCTTTGTTTTTATTTCTTCTTTCGGAAATGGCTGTTCGCCAGATATATATGGGAAGAACCATTCAATGGCTTTCTTGATGGAAGCGCCTTTCGGTGTAACGTGTTCCCACAAGTTTACACCTACGCGCTCACCCAGCTGTGCCAGTTTCACAATGTTGTATAAGTTGCCTGTACTATATCCCCAAGGACGTGTGCGTGCCATTTCCTGTGGTTGTGAGCCATCTGCTTCCAGTTGGCTGTCAATACGAGCTCTGGTAATGGTATTTAGACGAGTCCCGGCATCTCCACTCTTGCCTATGAAGATGTCATATACGCATGTCTGCATGTCGTATTGTGTAGCATGGTTGTTGAGCGTTTTGTCCTCCTGAATACCTAATTCACTGGTAAGTAGCCATTTATTATATTCTGCAAACCACGTCTTCAGTGCGTTGTTGTCATCTTCAGTCCATGCTGGTGAGTCCTCCAATAAGATAACACCATCAATCATGTATGCAAGGCATGGAGTATCGACGATGCCATAGCAACGACCATCGCATACTCCTGGCACCGACTGACCATAGTTCAGGTTCGGATTCATCTTGGTCTCCTCATCGAGGAACCACACCTTCAGCAGTTTGGCTGCATGGACGGCATATTTCTCGTCTTCGGTGAAGAAATAAGTGATACCCAGTTTCCTTACGCTCCCAGCCATACGTTGCAACTGGTCATAATCAGTGCAATCATAAAACTCTGGGTTGATTTGTCCGTCCTTGCGGATGTAAGGCAGTCCATCGGACTTTGTGGAGTCGGGCCACCAATAGGGACCCATGCTCATGTAATCATGTTTGTTGCCGCTCGGAGGGGCCTGTTTCTTGTTCATCACCGAGTAAGGGCCTTCGCCCAACATCTTGTCGGCTTCGGCCACCAGCGCTTCGAAAGCAGGCATCACTGCCGGATCCTTACGTTGTATGGCATTCTTACTACGTTGTAACACCATCCGGTTCATCATAATCAGCGATGGCGGGTTCTTCTTGGCTTCAGGAGCTTTCTGCTCGCTTGTGCAGGCCGACAACAACATCAGCCACACAGGAAGCAACATTGCAAGTTTCTTCATAGGTTATGTTCTTTAATTTAATATTGTGATTTCCTTTTCTTTTCCTCCATTGTTAACCACCACACTCAGGGTTTTCAGTTTGTTTCCTTCGAGTGAAAGGGTTATCTTGTCGGATGTTCCGTCAGCATATATAATCTCATAATAATTGGCATCGCTACTCTTCACCTCCTTCACTGGCAAAGTCTCTCCTTTTCGTAATGGATAGAACAAGTAAGGCTCTACGAACTGACCGCTACGTGTGCGTGTAAATTCCGGAGTGGCTATCGGGCGACACTCAAAATCCTCGAACGCGCCAAATCCGATGGCATCCGAAGCCCATCCTTGCACCTCAGGTTGTTCTTGTCCTGTGATGACTTTTACGTTAGTTCCTTCGCCGAGGGGGACGATGGCCAAGTTCGCATCCTCCTTTTCCGCACTTTGTACGGCAAACGGATGTGTGCGTACTTCACACTCTGTCGTATCGAAATGGAACCACGAGGCATACGTGTGTTCAGCCGCATCGGCAGGAGTGAACACATCGAACATGAGCCAATATCTATTCTTTACGAACACCAGCGCACGGTATTGTGTAATGGTAGAGTCGATCTTCGGGCCAAATCCTTCGTTGTACCATCCCTCGCCGAAATCGAAATCTACGTTGCTGAGCCATCGGTTCTCCATCGGCTTGCGGCTATGACGAATCAAGTCCTCGTTCCGGCGAGCGTTGCGATTTTGGTCCATTCCATCAACGCGTGTCACATTGTGCGACCGTGCCGAGAGCACATATTTACGCCATTCCGAGGTGTCGTATTCATATTTTGCGCTTTCCGTCAATAGGGTGTTACCGTAAGCGTGGAGGATGAACGACAACTTGTCCTCATGCTGATGTGCCGCAGAGTAAGGTCCTACTTCGTAATGGGCATACATGGCGTCAGCATCCCATCCCGAACGCATCACATACCACCCTGCCCATGGCATCCACACCGAGGTAAACGCTGGAACAGTACCTTCTTTCCCAGCTGTTGCTGCATATTGGAAGTCTGTGCGGTGTGGCATGTATTTGAATCCTTCGGCCAACGATTCTCGACGGTTATCCCAGAACGAATCATTCAGTGCAGGCACACGACCATCGGGCATCATGAGGTTGAGGTAGCAGCCATACGCATTTTCCAGTCGCTTGGCATAATCGCCAGGTAGTTCGTAATTGTTTATGGTACCTATTTTGTATATGCCCATCATGCTTCCCATACTCACCCCCTGGTAGCTCGGTGCCAATTCCACCTGTGCTCCATCGGGATAGAACTGGTTTTTCTCTTCCTCATACATTTTCATGCAGGCAAAGTCGCACCAATCGGCAGCATCCTGAAATTCGGGGAACAAGAGGCCTGTGTGGAACAATCCGTTCATTTCCATCGTGAGCCAGTTGTTTCCTTGTGGAAATGCTCTCAGGTGCAGCGCATGTTCGTAGAATGATTTTACCATCAGGATGATTGCCTCATCATCAAATGATGGAGAACCCAAGAAATACACGAACGAGTTAGGCCAGGCACCCAAGGTACGAATACCCGTCTCAATGGTACGCCAACGCGAATAGGGGATGTTATCGGCAAAATCGTGCAGCGTGTTGAACTTCACCCAGCTGGTCATCTGGCGCACGAAAGCCTTTGCATACTTTTCATTGCCTGTAGCCCAATAAGCTCTTCCCAATGTGGTCCAGTAAGAGTGGCGGCTGAGTTGCCAGGTCCACTCCACATATTTCAATGCCGATGCGTTGACCGACCAGTCTATCGTATCGCCAAACTGCTTGTATTCACCGCAGGCTATCAACAGGTTCGAAGCCACTTTGTCAGCCTCAGTACAGTCGAAATCGGTTTCTCGGTGTTCTGGTTTGTTGTACTCACGCCAATCGAAATTCCAAACAGGTTTTTCACGGGTTTTCAGATGGGTCACAAAGTCATGTTTGGCTGCTTCATAATCACCTTTCTGCACGTCCTCCTTTACCTTTTCCAATCCCTCGTAATTCAGGTCAAGCGCATCAAACAAATCGGCATCCGAAGTCACCGGACCATCGAGAATAGGATTGGTAAGCACACACAGCGCAGTCGATACGTCATATTTTCCACCCGAGAATGTCTTGAGGTTCTCCAACTGTTGCTTGTAGTTGCCCACGCCAAAACGGTCGGCTGTCTTCATCAGCACATTACCCAATTCATCCACCTCCAGTTCACCACCAAGTTCCTGCTTCTCAAAAGATTTTTGGCCAGAGATGTATGGGAAGAACCATTCTATCATCTTCTGGAGCGATGCGCCCTTTGGTGTAATGTGTTCCCACAAGTTCACTCCCACCCTTTCGCCTAACAAGCCTAATTTCACGAAGGCACTCAGGTTGAAAAGCGAATAATGCCACGGACGTGTACGTGCCAGTTCGTGAGGTTGTGACCCATCCGCCTCTATCTGGCTGTCAAGACGCCCCCGCGTTATCTTGTCAAGTCGTTGTTTCACATCGGCCTGATTCCCCGTAAAGAGAGAGAACGCACAGGTCTGCACATCAAAGAAGGTGGCATGGTTGTTGAAATAATCATCTTCCTGCTTGCCATATTCGCTCGTCAGCAACCACTTGTTGTAATCTGCAAACCATTTTTTCAGGGCTTCGTTATCAGTGTCCGACCAGTCGGCCGAACCATTCAGCAGAATTACGCCGTCCAACATGTCGGCCAATGATCGTGTGTCGATGATGCCGATGGAGCGACCCTCGCAGATGCCCGGAATGCCTTGTCCATAGTTCAGGTTGGGATTCATGCGGGTAGCTTCATCCAGGAACCACACTTTCAGCAACCGCGCAGCATGGACAGCATATTTGTTGTCATCCGTGAAGAAATAGGTCAAGCCAAGCAATCGTACCGCCTCCGTCAGCTTTCCCAATTCCGCACAATCTGCGCAAGCATAGAATTCCGGATTGATGTCACCATCCTTCCGAATGTATGGCAGTCCGTCGGGTTTCGAGGGGTCGGGCCACCAATAAGGGCCTACGCTCATGTAGTCGCGCTTGTCGCCACTCGGAGGTGTCTGTTGTTTGTCGATCACCGAGTAGGGGCCTTCGCCCAACATCTTCTCGGCTTCGGCCACCAAAGCCTCAAAGGCAGGCATCACGGTTGGATCCTTGCGCCGTATGGCATTCTTACTACGCTGCAACACCATCCGGTTCATCATAATCAGCGATGGCGGGTTTTTCTTGACTTCGGGAGCCTTCTGTTCACCTACACAAGCCGAAAGCAAGATCAGGCAAATCGGAAGCCACATCAGTATTTTCTTCATACATCTACTTAGAATATAGTAATTTGTTCTTCTTTTCCTTCGCCAGATTCGGTAATGCTCAATGTATTCAAACAGTTTCCTGTTATCGAATACGTAATCATATTGGTCAATCCATCGGTGAATACAATCTTGATGGTGTTGTTGTCCATGACTGTCACTTCTTTCACAGGCAGTGTTTCTCCATCATGCAACGGATAGAGCAGATAAGGTTCCACCCATTGTCCTTTTGCCCGACGGGTAAATTCTGCCGTAGCCACTGGATAACACTCATATTTCTCACCCTTGTTGCCTTTCACTGCCCTTGCTATCCATCCTTGCAACTCGGGTTCCTCTTGTCCGATGATAACCTTCACGCCAATTCCATTGCCTTGCAGTGGAACGATGGCCAGATTGGCGTCCTTGGGTTCGGTCGATTGGATGTAATAGGGCGCATCGGTATGTATCTCATAGTCGGTGGTGTCGAAGTGAAACCATGAAGTGTATTCATGTGTGGTTGCATCGGTTGGAGTAAACACATCGAAAAGTAGCCAGTATTTGTTTTTCAGAAACACCAAGGCCCTGTATTGAGTTACCGCGGAATCGAGTTTCACATCCTTTCCTCCGCGATACCAACCTTCGTGGAAATCCTCTTCCTTTTTGTTGCCGAATCCTTCCGTGTACCAACCCTCTCCGAAGTCAAATCGTTCGTTCGTAATCCAGCGATTGGTCATAGGCTCGGTGCTGAAGGCAATTTGTTTCTCGCTTCTGCGCACTCCCCGTAACTGGTCCTTTCCATCCACGCGCACCACATTGTGTGCTGGAGCCGACATGGTGTATTGTCGTTGTTCCGAAGCATCGTAATCGTATTTGCCTCCTTCGCTCAGCAATGTGTTACCGTACGCATGGAGTATGATTGACAGTTTGTCCTCATGCTGATGAGCCGCCGAGAATGGTCCTACTTCAAAATGGGCATACAGTGCATCCTCATCCCATCCCGAACGCATCACATACCATCCGGCCCAAGGCATCCACACTGAGGTGAAGACCGGCTCGGTACCTTCTTTGCCCTCGGTGGCTACATACTGGAAATCAGTGCGGTGAGGCATATAGCGGAATGCTTCGCCAAGCATGGCTCGTTTCTGGCCCCAGTGTGAATCGTTGACTGCCAGTTCATTACCGTTAGGCATGATGATGTTCAAGTAGTAGTTATAGAGGTTTTCCATTTGCTCTTCGTAGCCCTTGGGCAATTTGTAGCCATTGAGTTTCGCCACCTTGAAAATGTGCATCAGGTCGCTCAGGCTTACTCCGTGATAGCTTGGAGCCAACTCTACCTGTGCCCCATCGGGATAGAACTGAGCTTGTTGCTCGGCAAACATCCTATCGGATGACAGCTTGCACCATCCTGCTGCTTCCTTGAATTCGGGGAACAGAACACCCAGACAGAACAATCCGTTCATTTCACTGGCCAGGTGATTGTTTGCCTGCGAATACTGTGTGGACAGATAAGCCCCATGCTCGTAAGTCGAACGCATGATCAACATTATCGTGTCATCGTCGAGTTGAGAAGATGGCAGGAAATAAGCCAAGGCATCAGGCCAGGAACCTCTAGCTCGAATTCCGGCTTCCAAAGGGCGCCAACGTGAATAGAATTCATTGGCTCTATGGTCGGGCACAGGATTGAATTTTATCCAACTGCGTATCTGGTGAACAAACGCGCGTGCATATTTTTCATTGCCAGTTGCCCAGTAAGCGCGGCCCAGGACTGGCCAAAACGAATGGCGCGCCAGTTGCCATGTCCATTCGGGATATTTGATTTCGGTGGGATTGATGGACCAATCGATTGTGTCGCCAAACTGATAGGGTGTGCCACTCGATGAGAGCAGATTCGATGCAATCTCATTGGCTTGGGTGCAGTCGTAATCTGGTTGTCGGTTGCCAGCCTTGTTGAAGTCATGCCAATCAATAAACCATTTTGGCATTTCCCTTCCTTTCAGGTATGTCACAAAGTCGTGTTGTGCCGCCTCGTAGTTTTGCAATTCCACGTCCTTTTTCACTTGCTCCAATCCCTTATAGCTCATATCCAACTTGTCGAAAAAGTCTTCTACCGACAATATGGGTCCATCGAGAATGGGGTGTGTCAATACACTCACCGATTTGTCCAGATCGGCATTGTCTCCACCAAATGTTTTCAGATTTTCAATTTGTTTCCGATAGGTGTCCACTCCAAAACGGTCGGCAGTTTGTCTTAACACTCTTGCCAATCCGCCCACATCCCGATGTTGGGTGATTTCTTCTTTTGGGAAAGGTTTTTCACCGGCGATGAAAGGAAAGAACCATTCGATGGCTTTGCGTATGGAAGCGCCCTTAGGTGTAACGTGTTCCCATAGGTTTACTCCAACGCGATCGCCCAGAACAGCCAAATCCACCAGTCCTGCCAGATTGCCTATACTATAGCCCCATGGTTTTGTTCGATCCATTTCGTAAGGTTGCGATCCGTCAGCTTCCAACTGACTGTCCAGGCGTGCGCGCGAAATCTTGTCGATGCGCTTTCTGGCATCCTCGTTGTGACCGGTATAGATGGAGTATACGCACGACTGATAGTCGAAGTACGTGCCATGATTGTTGAAATAGTCATCCTCCTCTTTGCCAAACTTGCTGGTGAGCAACCATTGATTGAAAGCTTCAACCCATTTTTGGAGTGCTTCATCATCGGTTTCGTTCCATGCTTGCGACCCTTTTAGCAAGATTACTCCATCGAGCATCGAGGCCAGACAAGCCGAGTCGATAATGCCGATGGAACGTCCTTCGCAGATGCCAGGGATGGACTGTCCGTATTCCAGATGCGGATTCATCCGTGTGGCTTCGTTGAGAAACCATATCTTCAGCCAGTTGGCAGCATGAGTGGCATAGCGTTCATCGCCACTGAAGAAATAGGCCAGTCCCAAGGTCTGCACAATGTCCGACATCCGATGCATATATTTACGGTCGGTGCACAGGTCGCGTTCTGGACTGATTTCTCCATCGCGGCGTATGTAAGGTAGGCCATCGGGTTTCGACGGGTCGGGCCACCAGTAGGGCCCCATGCTCATGTAGTCGTGTTTGTTTCCACTGGGAGGGGTTTGTTGCTTGTCCATCACCGAATGTGGCTCTTCACTAAGCATTCCTTCGGCTTTGTCTATCAGTGCCTTGTAGGCTGGCATCACGTTGGGGTCGTTGCGCTGGATGGCATTTTTCGAACGCTCCAGTACCAATCTATTCAGCAGGATTTGTGCAGGATGATTCTTTTCGGTCATTTCTTGTTTCTCATCACAGGAAACCATGAGCAACAAGGACAGAAGAACAAACAACCAATTTTTCATGATGGAAATTGTATAATATCCGTTTCTATTCAATTTTGTTAGCAAAAATATTGTTTTTTTTATTATTAAGCAATTTTTCACTAAAAAAAACAAATGATTATTCGCAAAGAACACCAAGTCTCTTATTATAAACCCTGTGTTCAAATTCGGGGACGGTACGATACCGCTGCCACCATCAGGCTATCAAATGGTCTCTTCCTGAAATGCATCTTCATCCAAGTGGAAAACTTCCAAGGCTTGCGGATGACGCTGTGGTCAGGAAGAAAAAATGAGCGCGCAGTTCCTGTTCGTTTTGTGGCCTCTAATTTTCACTTACTGTACTCTCGTAGAACAAGTACTGGGCAGTAAATGGTGACAGGATTCGCCCATACTTCTATCAAACAGGGAATCGCCAAGGAATGTCGGCAACTGATTCCCCTCCGAGCCATACCGTCTGGCATGCCTGCATTGTGCGATTTTTCGGTGAAAACCGATTTGGAATTCGATTTGTGACATAAATATTATGCCAAAACAGTGTTTCGAGGAAAAGCCAAAGACTGAAAGCAGAAGAACAGAAACAATTGGCATGGGATGCCAAACGTGAGCCACCGGAAATCAACCATCTGATACCTTCGCGACACAAAATTGCGCCTACTTCAAGTCAATTGTGACATCATCACTACCATCCTCAACAGCCCCATTATGCTTGGTCACCGTGTACAGAGCGATATGGCTGATGACCTGAAAAGCATGCATCCACATCAGCTGAAGATGATAGTCTTGTTCTTATAAGTGAGTATCTTGCGCTCGATGTGCTTCGACACGGCTCGGCTCAATACGATTTTTTCCAAGTCGCGTCCTTTTCTCACCAGACTTTCCGGGATGTCCTTGTGGGTGATTCTCACCACATCTTGCTCTATGATGGGACCCGCATCCAACTCGGCCGTAACGTAGTGACTTGTGGCTCCAATGATTTTCACTCCGCGTTCGTAAGCCTGATGATAGGGTTTGGCACCTATGAAAGCAGGCAAGAACGAATGGTGGATGTTGATGATGTGATGAGGATATGCCTCTATCATGGAATTGCTGATGACCTGCATGTAACGAGCCAACACAATGAACGACACATGCTCCTTCTCCAACAATTCCATCTCTGCGGTCTCTACTTCTTCCTTATTGGAATGGTCTGGATTGATGGACCATACGTAGTAAGGGATATCGAATTGACGTGCCACGTAACGCAAATCCTCATGATTGCTGATGATGCACGGAATGTCAATGTCCCACTCCCCTGCCTTGTAACGCGCCAAAAGGTCGTAAAGGCAATGACTCATTTTGCTCACAAACACAGCCATACGAGGCTTCACATCGCTAAAAAAAACGTTCAGGTTCATCTGATACCGCACTGAAAAGAGGGTATCGACGTACTCCTTGATCTTATCGCGGGGAATCAGAAATTCCTCAAGTTCCCACTCTATGCGCATGAACAGCATCCTGTCTATGGTGTCAACGTACTGATCCAGATAGACAATGTTTCCACGATTGTCTGTTATGAATTTTGTGACATCAGTAATGATGCCTTGCTGATCGGGGCAATGAAGCAATATGATGGCTGTCGGATTTTTCATTTTCTGTCTGCTGGTTGTTTTTGTGGCGCAAAATTACACTAATTTATTCATATCGCTGACAAAATGGTCGTAAAATTTGAAATGTCGAAAGAAAAAGTCACATTTAGAAGCTGTTTATGATGTTTTTAGCGGGAAGTCTAAAAAAATGTTGCTGAATTGGATGGCCAAAGGAGTGAAAAGAGTAACTTTGTATCCAAATTTCATTCAAGAACAAAAGGCTACAGATGAACATACTCGTAATTAGGTTTCGCCAAATGGGCGATGCCATATTGGCAACCGTACTGCTCAACACCTTGAAACGCAACTTTCCCGATGCCCAAATTCATTTCGTACTCAACGAAA
The DNA here is from genome assembly GCA_002315285.1 of Bacteroides sp. UBA1773. Lineage (GTDB taxonomy): Bacteria > Bacteroidota > Bacteroidia > Bacteroidales > Bacteroidaceae > DCGR01. Next base: position 54,866 of record DCGR01000057.1, read on the forward strand.
GGATTGCCCCATTGTTTGAGAGGCACCCTTCCATTGACCGAATCATCACCTTTACCGATGATGAACGACATCATGCCTGGACGTATGTGAGGAAAGTGTGGAAGATTGTCCATCAGACTCACTATGATGCAATCATCGACATGAGAAGCACATTGAACACAATGATATTTGTCCTTATGTCGCCCACAAGCCGTTTTAGGATTGGCAACCGAAAAAGCTACACCCTTCTTGCATTCAATCATTTTACCGACGAGGACGGGAACCAACCGATGATTAAGCAGAACCTCGGGCTTGCTGCCCCTTTGGGTGTCATACGCCCGATTGTTCCCGTACCAGAGTTCACCCTTCATGTTACAGACAAGGAACGTAAGGAGTTTGGAGAGTACCTGACCACCCAAGGGTTGGATTTCAACCGTCCCATCCTACTGGCCAATGTGACAGCCAAACTCACATCGAAAATATGGGCAGAAGACAGGATGACGTGGGTGCTCGAACAATTCATGCAGACTTATCCTGATTACCAGATAATCTTCAATTATGCCTCTGAGCAAGAAGAGCAGAATGCCCGACGAGTATATGCAGAACTTGGAAGTCCATCTTGCGTATTCATCGATGTCAAGGCACATTCGCCTCGCGAACTCGTGGCCATGGGCACTTACATGACACTCTTCTTCGGAAACGAAGGTGGAGCCCGACACATCATGCATGCCATAGGCTGTCCGTCGGTAGTCGTATGCGCACCAGAAAACAAGCGCACCGTGTGGATTCCCCAAAATGTTGTTCCTGCAGAAGGAATAGATTATCGGGATTTTGCCCAAGGAAAGGACTGCAGTGCCATGACTCGTGAACAGAAATACAATCTCATCACGAAGGAGGCCGTTTGGAAATGCTTGCAGAGATTTATCGAGGAACATTCGTTGAACGGGCAAGCACGGAAATGAAAAGGAATGGCAGACAATCGAGTAGGAGGTAAATGCT
>DCGR01000098.1:0-7339 GCA_002315285.1 Bacteroides sp. UBA1773
GAAAACACAGATATGCGTTTCCCTCGCTCCCTATATTATTAAGGAGCGGACTCTGCTCAGCGACCTTGCGCTTGCAATCTGTTAAATAAGTTGTAATTTTCATTTTTATCTTGCGCTTAAAATTTTCGCCGCAAAGATAAAAACTATTCCCGAGAATGTTCCCCTATATCCTAAACTAATCGCTCTCTCGTTAAGATAGTTTAAGATTCCATTTTTGCCGATTCTTGCCTTATTTTCAGTTGTTTACATGAACGATTCTCTAAATCTCTAACAACTGATTTTGGCCTATTTTTGAGTACCCAGAGCCCACGCCGATATGATATGTCTTCCCATCGGATGAAACATACGTCAATAGGAGCACAAACACCTATGGCAACATTTCACCAAGGGAAGCAAATAATCACATCCCGGGACATCTGCTGTTGCCAATCTCTCTACTGAATAATCATCCAAGTGTTCGAAGTTTGGAGTGTAGAAAGAAAAGCGCTTGCAAACGCCTTTTCAATATATAGTGACTTCCCACCCTTATTACCCTCATTGGCAGCGTTTTCTCCGCTGAAAAAACATGCCAATGCTCGGCGCAGGCTAAAATCAAACCCTACTGTTGGGAATTCTCACTGGGGTGATACACCTTTCAAAAGGTTTTGATTCAGGAAATCATGTGCAAAGATAACGAAAGCTTTCAAAGGCCAATGAAAAAATTCATAAAAATGTGCCATTTCGTGCATCAACGAAAAAACACAATGTGTCGATTGTGATGTGAAAGTAATTTGCCACACCATCATCATTTACGCAGCTTGTTGCAAGAATACTTCCCTGATGGTGTAAGGAGAGTAGGAATGCTCTCTGAAAGCATCGATGTATGCGCAAATGGGAATGCAATCTGTTCTTTTGTGCTCTCGATGAAAATTACAGGCCCGTAAAGAAACATTTAGAGACCCGTAAAAAGAAATTAGTGGCGCGTAAATCTTATCGAGAGTACAGTAATTTTTATGACTTGTACGCAAAGCAGACACCAATTGCAATACTTACCAAGCTTTTGCCATCAGACTTATAGAAATTCGGTTGCTTGCGGATAATCATTTTATTTTTTTACCATCACTAACCAATTCCTTTATTTCAAATCGTGCAAGTTTTCCGGTCTCCGTGAGCGGCAAGCGAGTGACATGGTGATAATGCTTGGGGTGCCAAAAGACAGGAAGTACCCGTTCGCAAATCTGCCTGACACCCGCAAGGTCCGACGACTCACTAAGCATCACCATAGCTTCGCCAAACTTTTCATCGGGACATGACGTAATGGCAAACGGGCAATGTAGGTGGTTCTTGAGCATCTGCTCCACTTCTTCTATCTGGATTTTCAAGCCACCCGAACAAATCACATTATCCTTTCGCCCCAACACTCGAAACAATGTGGTGATTTTCTCACCATCATCGGTCGTTTTCAATTCCACGCGGTCATTGGTGACAATAGGTGAACAACACACTTGCGGCGCATCAATCACCAAGCAATCGTCAGCCGATTTGGCAACCGACACCCCATCGAAGGGCGTGTACCATGAGCTTGCCTCTGGTCCGTTAAGCCGACGAAGAGCGATGTGCGACAATGTCTCGGTCATTCCATACGTGCTCCAGACATGATGCGGAAAGGAACGAAGCGCATGCGACAGTTCATCGCCCACTGCTCCGCCTCCTATGATAAGATGCCCGATCTGCTGCAAACGTTCACATTCTTCGGGCACCTGCAGCGAATTGTAAACCTGCAAAGGCACCATTGCTGCGAATTGCAGTGCAGGAATCGCATTGCCACCTTGCCTCTTCCCGACAGTTGAACCGTCAAAAGCCATTACCTCCGCTTGTCGCAAGGATTCTGTGCCAAGAGGATGGCCTGAAGGAGGTACGCTCACAAGCCGCAAACAGCGTTCGATAGCCCTGACCACCATCATCTTCCCCGCAATGTAGTCGAGAGGCATACAAAGCAAAGCCGTATCGCCAGGGTGAAGATGGAGGAAGTCACAAGTGACGCGAGCACTATTGAGCATCCGCTTCTTCTCCGCCCAAAGAGGTTTGGGCTTGCCTGTCGATCCGCTGGTATGCACAAGCAACGCGTCGCGCCCATCCTGCCATTCGGCCATGAAATCGTAGATCAGCATGGGCATGTCAGGACGGGGTCACCCAAAGTTGTTCTCCTTTGGTTTGCAAGGGCATGTCGATGTTGTCAGTAAAAAGCTGTCCGGTCCCTAATCCTTGCGGCATGGTGACATGCGGTCCGTAGGTTCGTGCCGCATAATGGGCTATGGCATTCAGTCCGACATTGCTTTCAAGCGCACTCGTAATCCACGAACCGATGTGGCGCAGACGGGCTTGCCGGATCCACTCGTCGCAACCATACATGCCCCCATGCAACGAAGGTTTCATGACAATGTAGTGCGGCTTGATGCGATCCAGCAACTCACACTTCGCCTCGTAGGAATTGACACCTATCAATTCCTCATCAAGAGCGATCGGCAAGGGAGATGATTGACACAGCTGTGCCATCTCCCTCCACTGCCCTTGGCGGATAGGTTGCTCTATGGAGTGGATATCGAACCGCGACAATGCTTCAAGATGCCTCATGGCGTTCTTTGGAGTGAACCCGCCATTGGCATCCACACGCAACTCCATCTCCGCCCGAGAGAAGGTAGTGCGGAGGTGACGTATCAAGTCGAGTTCCTTTTCAAAATCAATCGCGCCAATCTTCAATTTCACGCAGTGAAAACCCATTTGCAGTTTTGCATCCAGCCGTCGCAGCATCTCATCATAACTGCCCATCCACACCAAGCCATTGATGGGGATTCCTTCTTTCCCCTCAGCAAAAGGGGTAGGGAAAAGCAAAGGACTCCCATGGGCTTTCAGCTGTGCGAAAGCACATTCCAATCCGAACAAAATGGAGGGATATGGACGCAACTCATCGAAAGGGATGGCACGTTTCTCCTCCACCTGCCGGCATACACGTTGTAAGACATGGGCATAGTCGGGAATGGCATCACACGAAAGGTCAGGAAGGGGGGCACATTCGCCAATCCCCCTCACCTCTGGATTGCATTCCTCGTATGCCGTCACGAAATAACTGTGTCGGGTGGTGTAAATACCCCGCGATGTGCCTGCCGGCTGTCTGAAGTGGAACGTCCGCTCCGAAATGTCTATTTTCATGGGAACATGGGATATTGGTCGAAATCGGGCTTGCGTTTTTCCAGAAACGCCTTTCCCCCCTCCTGTGCCTCGTCCATGGTGTAATAGAGCATGGTCGCATCACCTGCCAACTGCTGGATGCCCGCCTGACCATCGAGTTCGGCATTCAGGCCATCCTTTATCATGCGCAATGCCAAAGGCGAACGCTCCATCATGATTTCGGCCCATTCCACACAGGCATCCTCAAGTTGTTCCAAGGGTACGACCCGATTCACCATACCCATGTCGAGAGCTTCCTGCGCCGTGTATTGTTTGCAAAGGAACCATATCTCACGCGCTTTCTTCTGTCCCACCATGCGTGCCAGGTACGAAGCGCCAAAACCTGCGTCAAAAGAGCCCACCTTCGGGCCTGTTTGTCCGAAGACAGCATTCTCAGATGCGATGGTCAAGTCGCACATCACATGCAACACGTGCCCACCTCCTATGGCATATCCGTTCACCATGGCTATGACAGGCTTGGGTAAGCGCCTGATTTGCATCTGTACGTCAAGTACATTGAGCCTTGGCACACCATCATTGCCGATATAGCCTCCTCGGCCTTTCACGTGCATGTCACCACCCGAGCAGAATGCCTTGTCGCCGGCTCCTGTCAGTATCACCACACGAACATCCTGACTTTCGCGGCAATAGCTGAAAGCCCTGCTCATCTCAAGTGTGGTAAGAGGTGTGAATGCGTTCCGATACTGCGGACGATTGATTGTGATTTTGGCTATGTGGTTGTATGATTCAAAAAGTATCTCCTTGAAGTCGAATCCTTCAATCTTGTTCCATGTTCTCATTGCATCCATGTTTTAAAGTAGGTTTCTATCATTTGATTGTCTTTTTCCATGTCGGTCATTATTTCCAGTAGCATGGGGCGGTCCGACTCTCCGAAAAGGAGTTCGCTGATCCCGGTTTGCAGCTCCACATCATCACGCACACAACGATAGGCCACATGATGCGACCGACAGATTCCCTCGGCCGAGGTATGATGTTTTGCCATCACAAAGGTTTCGCGTGCCGGACTTTCTTTCAGGCCTTTGAATTTTCCGAAAATGCTTCCTCCACCATTGTTCAGCAGCAAAATACGGAAGTTTCCGCCCAATTGATGATTCCACAACGCCGTCTCGTCGTAGAAAAAGCTCAAGTCGCCAACCACACAGAAGGTCTTCTCCCCGGGATTGGCAAGAGAGATGCCGGCTGCGGTGGACAAGCAACCCTCAATGCCGTTCAATCCCCGATTGCAATAGACGTAATGCTTGGCAAAAAGATTGGCCAAACGTATCGAGGAGCTATTGGCATAGCACACGCTACAAGCTGTCGGATGTTGTTGCAGCAACCGTTCAAAACACTGTACAACTGCCAAACTGCCATACTCAGGCACAAACTCATCGGCATGTAGGGCTGCCACCGACAACAATTTGTTCCAGTTTTGAGCGAACTGTGTACAACCATCGTATTGGGCCATCAGGGAAAGGACAGTACCGGCATCACACTCCACCACTCCATGAAGGTGCATGAACGTGTCGGCAAATTGGCCATCCGTGCAGATAGTCCACTGCTCCACGCCAACGAAACCGCGAAGAAATTCCTTTGCCTTCTTGCTCACTATGTTTCCACCAACATACACTACCAGATCTGGTTTGTAGTAAGTCATATTCTCCTCCAACGACAAGAGTGCTTCAAAGTGATTCTGTATGCCTGCCACCGACAAGGGCTCGCTAATCACCACCGCATGACGTGAGATTTGTTCTACAAGCCTACTATCTACCTCCTGCATCTGTCCAATGACAAGCATTGGACGTTGGGACTTGGCATATCGGTTTACAAGCACATCACAAGTCTGTTTGTCTGGTCTTGCCTGCACATAGTGGATGATGCGTTCATGAGGAAGTTCAGGCTCTGTAAACCCATAGAGGGGTTCAGTAATGGGTACATTGACATGAACTGGCCCTCCTCCACCCCGAAGGCACTCGATCAGGGCTTCATTGGCAAGCCGGTTGCAATACCATTCTTCCGTTGTGTTGTGCGGCTCCGGCAGGCTGACCGATTTCCGAACCCAATCTTTCAGGGCATTGGGCTGAGGAAGTGTCTGACCATCCAACTGGTCAATCCACGCAGCAGGACGGTCGGCCGAAATCACCACCAACGGTACGTGTTGATATTTGGCCTCTGCAACAGCCGGGATAAGGTTCAGGAGTGCCGAGCCGGAGGTTACGCACACTGCCACTGCCTGGCGGAGCCGCAAGGCAAGGCCCAAGGCGAGAAACCCGGCTGAACGCTCATCGGTAGCAGCGAAACATCGGATGCTTGCACATTGTTGTAGGTTGTGTACAAGCGGGGCATTTCGACTGCCAGGACATAACACTGCATACGCCACTCCATGGCCGATGAGTATCGACGTCAGTGTGTTTACATTTCGCTTGTCGCTATACATTGGCTTATTGTCTGCATTTTATCCTCTGTTTCTTTCCACTCATTTTCCATTTCGCTCTCAGGCAGCAATCCACCACCGGCATGCAAAAGGAATCCGGAGTCGGTCACCTCCATGCAACGAAGCGACACATACAGGTATGTTTCGCCTTGCGGAAACAACGACCCCATGAATCCGCTGAAATATCGCCGCGAAACAGGTTCATGACCCACGATGAACTGCTGTGCCGACTGTTTGGGGATGCCACAAACCGCAGGCGTAGGATGAAGTTCGCTGAGCAATCTTCCCAACCGGGTGGCATCGCCCAACCCAAAACGGAAGTCACTGCGCAAATGCACAAGATGGGCTGCCCTGAACGTATAAGGCCCTTCCTCTTGACTTTCGCATCCCTGCCTGTGCAGACAATCCGAAATGTAAGTGGCAACCACATGCTGCTCGCTTTTGTTTTTTTGGCTCCACACAATTTCCTTGTCTGGATCGACATTCATTGTACCTGCCAGTGCCACCGTGCGATATTGGCCATTGCTGCCATTCAGCAATATTTCAGGGGTAGCCACAAGCCATGTGCCACTTGCCGGAGTCGATACCAAAGCGACAAATAGTCGCGGGTGCGCCCGACAAGCCCTCACAAACATGGCAGCCACATCCTTTTCATTCGGGGCGGCACTGGAAGCATGGAAGGAAGTCCTTGCCAAGACTATTTTCTCGAACGACCGGCTGAGAAGCTGGCCGTGAAACAACTGGAATGTCTGTTCATAGCTGTTTCTGTCGTCGTGCAGCACTGGACTGTCATGATGTCGGAATGTCATTGGGGGTAGCGGAAATTCCTCATCGGAAGACAAATCAATATCCAATGTCTTTTCGGCACGAATCAAAAGCAACGGTGTTGTATCCCCTATCGCAAAAGGGGCCACCACAAAACCTTCTTTCCTGTCGAGCATTTGCAATGTCCCAACCTGCTCTATTTCGCCCTGTTGCATCATCAATGTGCAACAACTGCGATTCGGCAGACGATAAATGGCAAAGCCGCTACATTCATCCATAATCATGTCACTTCTGAAATTTTGCGTAAAGATACCCAAAATAATCCAATCCCAAAAGCATTTCTGGCGGGTTACGCAATTTTTGGCCAAAACAAAAACCGCAGCAGGTTTTTGTCCTACTGCGGCTATTCATTGGTTGGAAATGATTACTTTGTGATGACGCGAGCCATTTCGCAAACCTTGTTGCTATAGCCCCATTCGTTGTCATACCATGCACAAACCTTGACGAAGGTAGGATCCAACTGGATACCAGCCTTGACATCGAAGATTGAAGTACGGGCATCGTTACGGAAGTCTGTAGAAACCACAGCCTCGTCAGTGTAGCCCAGAATACCCTTCAATTCGCCTTCAGAAGCTTCCTTCATGGCAGCGCAGATTTCATCGTAGCTTGCAGGCTTTGCCAATTCGCAAGTCAGGTCAACGAACGAAACGTCAGAAGTAGGAACGCGCAGAGACATACCTGTCAACTTGCCGTTCAGTACAGGAAGGACCTTGCCTACAGCCTTGGCAGCACCGGTTGAAGAAGGAATGATGTTCTCCAGAATTCCACGGCCACCGCGCCAGTCTTTCTTCGAAGGACCGTCAACAGTCTTCTGGGTAGCAGTTGCAGCGTGAACGGTGGTCATGAGGCCACGCTTGATGCCGAACTTGTCGT
>DCGR01000098.1:7478-12071 GCA_002315285.1 Bacteroides sp. UBA1773
CCTTCTTGGCACCAGCCTTGATATGAGCTTCAGCAAGTTCAGCTGTCAGGAAGAAGCCGGTTGATTCTACAACAACGTCAACACCAAGAGCGCCCCAAGTGATGTTTGCAGGATCCTTCTCAGCAAAAACCTGAATCTTGTTGCCATCAACAATCATGTAGTTGCCATCAACCTTGATGTCGTGATTGAACTGACCATGAACTGAGTCATACTTCAGCATGTAAGCCAAGTAGTCAGGGTCCAAAAGGTCATTGATACCTACAACCTGAATGTCGTTGGAGAAATTTTCAACTGCGGCACGGAATACCATACGGCCAATACGGCCGAAACCATTAATACCAAGTTTAATCATTTTGTTTTTTTAATTTTAAGTTGTTTATAATAACTTGTTTTCAGTCCTTTCGAAGCTTTCCCAGCAGAAATATCACACTTTCTTCTGAAAAGCGGTGCAAAATTAAAAATTTGTTTTTATATTCGCACAAAATTTCCATCACAGAAGAATTAAATATATTTAAATAATTTGTTTACGAACATTTTTGTAATGTTGACATGACACAAAAAATTATCATTTTGGATTTCGGTTCTCAAACCACCCAACTCATTGGAAGGCGTCTGCGCGAACTGAATACTTATTGTGAGATAGTGCCCTATAACAAATTTCCACACGATGACCCAACGGTAATAGGTGTCATCCTGTCAGGCAGTCCGTTTTCGGTTTACGATGAGAAAGCCTTCAAGGTCGATCTCACCGGCATTCGGGGCCGTCTGCCTATCTTGGGAATCTGTTATGGGGCACAATTCCTTTCATGGAGCAATGGCGGGAACGTAGAACCAGCTGGCACCCGTGAATACGGAAGGGCCAACCTTGATTTCTTTGAGCACGACAATCCTCTGTTCAAGAACGTCAGCGAACATTCGCAAGTATGGATGAGTCACGGCGACACCATTACTGCCATCCCGGCAAATGCGCGGACCATTGCATCCACGGCCAAAGTAAAGCATGCTGCCTATCAGTTCAACGATGAAGCCATCTGGGGGGTACAGTTCCATCCGGAAGTGTTCCATTCGGTCGATGGCACGCTCATCCTCCGAAACTTTGTCGTTGACATCTGTGGTGGCAAGCAAGACTGGAGTGCAGCCTCCTTCATCGACACGACAGTTGCAGAGCTGAAAAGCCAATTGGGCAACGACCGCGTCATCCTTGGCTTAAGCGGCGGTGTTGACTCGAGTGTTGCTGCCGTATTGCTCAATCGCGCCATCGGCAAGAATCTCACCTGCATTTTCGTCGATCATGGTTTGCTTCGTAAGAATGAGTTCCAGAATGTGATGCACGACTATGAGTGCTTGGGACTGAATGTCATAGGTGTTGACGCATCCGAAAAGTTCTTTGCCGATTTGGCAGGAGTCACCGAGCCCGAACGCAAACGCAAGATCATTGGTCGCGACTTCGTGGAAGTGTTCGATACCGAAGCAAGGAAAATCACTGATGCACGCTGGCTTGCACAGGGAACCATCTATCCAGACCGCATCGAGAGTCTCAACATCACAGGCAAGACCATCAAGAGTCACCATAACGTCGGAGGACTGCCTAAGGAAATGAACCTGCAGTTGTGCGAGCCACTGAAATGGCTTTTCAAGGATGAGGTTCGTCGTGTTGGTCGCGAATTGGGTATGCCCGAGCACCTCATCACCCGCCACCCATTTCCCGGACCAGGATTGGCCGTACGTATTCTTGGCGACATCACCCGTGAGAAAGTCCGGATTCTGCAAAATGCGGATGACATTTTCATTCAAGGTCTGCGCGATTGGGTTGACACCGATGGCGAAACCCTATATAATAAGGTATGGCAGGCAGGTGTCATCCTGCTTCCTGTGCAGAGCGTAGGTGTCATGGGTGACGAACGCACCTACGAGCGCGCGGTGGCGCTCCGTGCTGTCACAAGCACCGATGCCATGACTGCCGATTGGGCGCACCTGCCCTACGAGTTCATGGCAAAAGTGTCCAACGACATTATCAACAAGGTCAAAGGAGTAAACCGCGTTTGCTACGACATCTCATCAAAACCACCAGCAACCATCGAGTGGGAATAAACCCATAAAACCAAGAAAAGCCCATTGCCGTACCAGTAAGAAAGACGTATCACAAATCTTCGGACTGGTGCGGCAACAAGTTCCAAATCACAACTACAAACATTTAATCGAATTATTATGAAAAGGAAAATCACCACCCTTCTTGCAGTGCTTCTATTGACCTCCCTTTGGGTATCGGCCGAACACACTCCGCGCCACATCTTCCAGAATGCCTGGCAGAAAATCGACACATCCACTCTCTTCAATGGCAAATGGTGCCCCTATCCAGACTACCAGGACCGTGCCGGATGGGATAAGTTCCTTGGCGAGTTTAAGGACGAACTCATCAAGCGAGGCGAGAAGTACCTCGACTATCAATGGCAGGTTATCAAGGCCACCGATTATTTGGCGTTCGAACGTACAGGCGACCGTTCTTCCATGGAACGGCCCAATGGTGCCAACAACGGTGCCCTCTGCAGTTTGACACTGGCCGAGCTGGCTGAAGGAAAGGGACGTTTCATGGACCAGATCATCAATGGAGTCTGGTTCCAAACCGAACGCACCACGTGGATTTATTCCGCCCACCAGTACCGGCAAGCCACTGGCCGTGCATTGCCCGACTATCGCGACGTGTTCATCGACCTGGCCACCCAGACCACAGGACTTCAGGTGGCAGCAAGCTTGTATTTCTTCGAAAAGGAATGGGACAAAGTCGATCCCAGCATAGCTGTGGCTGTCCGCCATGCCCTCAAGGAACAAGTTTTCGACCCATATATGGATGCCAGCAAATGGAAATCGCAAAGCTGGCTTGGATTCATGAAGCAAGACGAGAAAACGCCCTACTTTTGGGAGAACTGGGACCCGCGTAACAATTGGAACATCTGGTGTAACGTGAATGTCGCCCGCATTTTTGCCTTTGCACAGCCCGACCGCAAGACGTTGCTCGATGGACTGCAGCAGGCTGTCCGTTCGGCCGACAACTATCTGGATTTCGTGGATATGGACGGAGGATGCGACGAAGGACCTGCCTACTGGTCGCATGCCACCGGTTGCCTCTATGAGTTCATCCATTTCATGAACGACATTACCGGCGACAAGTTTGGTTGCCAGGACGATGCACAGTATATTGCACGTACCCACTATCTCTCAAGAGCCAACCTTTCCAACGGATGGTCGGTAAACTTCTCCGACGGTTCGGCACGCAGCGTGGGCAACATCCTGTACCCCTATTGGATGGGAAAACTGAGCGACGACAAAGAAATGCTCAACTATGCCATCTATCTCTCCGCAGAAAAGGGACGCAACAACCTGTTGTCGGAAGGTGGACATATTGTCAGCATCCTGGAATCTGTCAGATACAACGACCGATTCGTAGCCGACATGAACGCAGCCCTTCAGAAAGCAGGCGGCGATGTGAAAAGGCTCAAAGCGATGTGCCGTGCCGATATTCCTGCCGGCACATGGTACCCGGGCACCCAGCACTTCATCTTCAAGTCCAAATCGGGAGCACAATATGCCACCAAGGGTGGACATAACGAGGAGAGCCACAACCACAACGATGTTGGCACAGTCATCCTCTTCGACAATGGTATGCCTATCCTCGTCGATGTGGGTCCAACCACCTACATGCGCCAGACCTTCAACAAGAAGGAACGCTACACCATCTGGTCGATGAGAAGCGAATGGCATAATCTTCCCCTCATCAATGGGGTTCCCCAGCACAACGGTCGGGAGTATGCCGCAGCCTGGTCGAAAGCCGATGCCAGGAAAGGCACCTTCAGCGTGGAAATGGCTGGTGCTTACGAAAAGGAATCCGACTGCAAGAGCCTCATTCGCAGTTGCAAGCTCGAAGGCAACACGTTCACAATCACCGACAAGTATGAACTCAACAAACGCCTCGCAGCTGATGAAGAACATTTCATGGTTCGCGGTGAGGTGGAGGAACTGGGTGCCGGACGATTGAGAATCAAATATTCGGACTTCGATGCCACGCAATTCGGCACAGCCGTTCTCACCTATCCCAAAACGCTGACCGCCACAGTCGAGACCAAAGTACTCGATGACGCTCGTCACAGCAGCATCTGGGGCAAAGACCTGAAACGCATTGTGCTCAAGAGTGCCGACAACGCACCTTTGGCAGGGAGTTATAAGATTCAGGTTACGATTCAGCGATAATGCTGCCGCATTGGGATGAGCCCAATCACCACTGCTCATTGTGACAAATGAAAACGCAGGCAATGGGTTGCACTTTTCTGGAAAAAGGAATAAGCCAAATCTGAAACAAAGACAACAATATCAAGTCCCTGTGCGCGATAAGTGTTGCGCACAGGTTTTTTTTGAGACATTTACACCCGCCACGAATGTCATCACGAATCCTTGCATGTCCATTTTTCACTGAAATAATTGAAACAATTGAAATCAGCATAAGAAATAGGGAAGCCATAGAAGAGTCTGGAAGTCCTAGGAAGCCCTAGGGGAGCCCAGTCCACCCCTAAAATGAGAAAAGGTCCCTGGCGATTGCTC
>DCGR01000034.1:0-5911 GCA_002315285.1 Bacteroides sp. UBA1773
CCCCCTCAATGGTCTTTGCACCCCCCCTCGGCTCCCCAATATCGGACCAAAACCATAACTATGGCTACTGACGATGACGATAATTTCAAGCAAAACCATAACTGGAAACTGATAACTGACAACTGACATGAACAGTCATAACACGTTTGTTTTCGATTTGGATGGCACGCTGCTCAACACGCTGCACGACCTGGCCAACAGCACGAACCACGCGCTGCGCTGCTGCTCGCTGAAAGAACGGGAGGAGGACGAAATCAGGGAATTTGTAGGAAACGGCGTGCGGAAACTGATAGAGCGCGCTGTGCCAAGCGGTACGGACGAGGCTCTGACGGACAAGGTATTCGAGATTTTCCGCAAACACTACATCCGACATAGCCTCGACTCTACCTGCCCCTACCCTGGCATCGTGGACATGCTTGCATCGCTCCATGAGGCGGGGAAGAAGATGGCCATCGTGAGCAACAAGCTTCAGCCGGCAGTGACCGACTTGTGTGAGCGTTTCTTTGGCGACAGTGTGAGCGTGGCTATTGGCGAACGGCCCGACATGGCACGAAAACCGGCTCCCGACATGGTGCTGGCCGCCCTGAAGGCTCTCGATGCCGGTGCTGGGGATGCTGTGTATGTGGGCGACAGCGAGGTGGATTTGCTGACAGCACGAAACGCGGGTCTGCCGTGCATCAGTGTGCTGTGGGGTTTCCGCGACAAGGAGTTCCTGCTGCGCCACGGAGCCTGCACACTCGTAGCAAGCCCACAGGAAATAGTGAGAGGCTGTTCAGAATAAATCCAAAACAGCCTCCCGAGTTTATTCGTAGTGCGCGGCCTTATGCCTCGGTGTCAGGCGCATCGGCCTCCTGACCAGCTCTGTCGGCCGACTTTTCCTTCACCAGATAGGAAGGGAGATCGAGTCCTGCCTGATTGAAGAGGTCGTGAAGCGGCGGCACACTCTTCATCAGTCCGGAGAGGAAATTGGCAGTAGAGCCCTTGCCGTCGGCAGAATTTCCACTGTCCCACACAGTGACATGATCGATGTTGACACCCTTGATAGCCTCGACCTGCGTGCGCACCAGTTCAGGAAGTTTCTCGGTGAGCAACAGCATGTAGGCCTTGCTGGCATCGCCACCAGCGGCCTCCACCATCTGCTTGTAGCCGGCAGCCTGCTTGGTGAGCACCTCATAGTAGCCCTTGGCCTCGGCCTCCATGCGGGCATAGATGGCATCGGCCTCACCTTTGGCGTTGACACGGATTTTCTCCGCTTCGGCCTCGGCCTCGATGATGCGGCGTCGTTTCTCGATTTCCTGTGTGACGAGTACGTTGGCAGTCTGTGTGGATCGTTCACGGTCGGCACGAGCCTCTTCGGCTTCGCGCTCGGCTGCGTAGGCCTCCTGCAGAGCCCGCGCGTTTGCCACCTTCTCGGCAGCCGACGCACGCCTCGAAGCCTCAGCCTCCTTTTCACGACGGAATGCTTCGGAGTTGGCAATATCTACCTTGGCATTGTTTTCGCCCTGCACAGCCTGTGCATTGGCTTCGGAGGTACGAATACGGGTCTCGCGTTCGGCCTCGGCCTTACCGATGGCTCCAATCTTGTCTTGTTCGGCCACACGCACCTTGGCCTCGTTGATGGCCTTGGCAGCAGCCTCCCGACCCAATGCCTCGATGTAGCCAGACTCGTCCTTGATGTCGGTGACATTGACGTTGATGAGTCGCAAGCCTATTTTCTTCAGTTCCACTTCCACATTGGCACTGATGCTTTCGAGAAACTTGTCGCGGTCGTTGTTGAGTTCCTCGATGCTCATAGTGGCGATGACCAGACGGAGCTGTCCGAACAGGATGTCGCGGGCGAGTTCCTGAATCTGCACCGGCTTGAGGTCGAGCAAGCGTTCGGCAGCGGCATTCATGGAGTCGGGGTCGGTAGAGATGCCCACAGTGAAGCGACTTGGCACATCGACACGGATGTTCTGGCGCGAGAGCGCATTGGTGAGGTTGGCATCAATGGAAATAGGTGTAAGGCTCAGGTACTGATAGTCCTGAATGATGGGCCACACGAAGGTGCCACCACCGTGAATACACTTGGCCGAGCCGCGTCGGCCGGTGGTGCCATAGACCACAAGGATTTTGTCGGACGGACACCGACGATAACGCTTGATGATAGAAGCGAAAAGGATGATGCCGACGAATACAGCGGCAACCACCAGATACATGGATTCCAACATGTTGTTCTTACGATTTATAGGTTTATAGAAATGATACTTTCACGGTAGAATTGTCGATGACACTTTCAATGCGCACCTTGCTTCCGGTAGGCACATCGATTCCACCCGAGACGGCGGCCAACTCGTGGATGGAGCCATTGACCGACACTTGTATCTGGCCTTTGCCCTGTGCCGGAATGCGGAGATACACATCGGCCACCAGTCCCACACAGTCGGCCAGCGAATAGGCTCCGTTGCGCTCCAGCTTACGCGTCTGGCGGAAAATGAGCACAAACATCGCTACGAACAACACGCCCACGACAACGGATGAGACACCTACGAAAAAGCGGCTGCCGATGACATGCGAGAAACAGATGCCTCCCCACCCGATGCCCATGAGCAGGGCCACGACATTCTTCACACTGAACAGATTGAGACCGCCCCCCATGTCGAGGGTCGTGTCAACATCGAAATCGGCATTGGCATCGGTGCCATCAATGCCGATGAACGTAAGGACGGACTGGACGACAAACACGACAGTGGCTATGCCTGCGGTCCACCAATAGAAACGAAGCATCGGGTCGAGCGATGCGTACCAAACTGACAGATCGTTCATGGTTCAATTGTTTTAGGTAATTTGCCAGCAAATATAAGAAGTTTGTGATGAAACACAAAACTTTTTGCAAAAAAAAACCTGTATCACCCTCCCTCTTCGCTGCAGGAAAGGGTGGGAAGACGGCTACTGATGACTAGCCGGGCCCCAATTCTTCCCTCGGCGAATAGGCTCCAGCCCCTATGCCATGAACAGGATGAGCATCTGCCCCACGATGATGCGCAGGAAGGTGGCAAGCGGATAGACAGTGCTGTAGCCCACCGAAGGTGCATTGGCCGCCGTGAGGGAGTTGACGTAGGGCAACACAGCCGCATTGGTGGTGGAACCCACGATGACACCACAGAGGGTGAAATAGTTCGTCGAGAAGCGCAGGCGGGCGAAGAAGCCCACAATGAGCGCGGGCACGATGGTGATTGCGGCTCCACAAGCCACGTAGAGCAGTCCATCGCCCTGGAACACTGCCTCGAAGAAGTTGCCTCCTGCCTTGATGCCCACACTGGCCAAGAACAACGCCAGACCTATCTCGCGCAGCATCAGGTTGGCACTCATCGTGGTGTACGACACCAGCTTGAGCTTGTAGCCGAATCGTCCCAACAAGATGGCCACGATGAGCGGTCCGCCTGCCAGACCCAGCTTCACGGGTGTTGGCATCTGGGGAAAGCTGATGGGCAGGCTGCCTAGGATGATGCCCAGCAAGATGCCCACGAAAATGGTGAGGATGTTGGGATGGTCGAGCCGTTGCAACTCGTTGCCCAGCTTGCGGGCCACGCGCTCCACGGCATCCTGCTGACCGACACACATCACACGGTCGCCCACTTGGATGGTGAGGTCGTGGGTGGCGAAGATGTCCATGCCCGAGCGGTTGATGCGCGTGACGTTGACTCCATAGAGCGAACGGAAATGCAGTTCGCCGAGGGTCTTGCCATTCAGTTTGGAGCGGGTCACGAGAATGCGTCGCGACACCATCGGCATGTCTTGCTTCTGCCAGTCCACCGTGATCTGAGCACCGATGAATGCCACGATGGCATCCTTGTCGGTCTGTGCACACACGCAGAACATCTGGTTGCCCACACGGAGTTCCGTATCCCTGTCGGGGATGGTCACATGGCCGTTCTGGAGGATGCGTGAGATGATGAAATCGCGTCCGATGAGCTTCTTCACATCGCCCAGCTTCATGCCATCGAGAGCCTGGTTGCGCAGCTCAAGGTGCATCATGAACGGTTGGATGTGGGGATCGGCCGTAGCCTCCTGATTGCGCACCTCCTCGTTTTCCTTGTCGGAATTGATGCGCAACGCATACTTGATGATGAGGATGGCGGCGATGATGCCCAGCACGCCCAACGGATAGGCACAGGCATAGCCGGTGGCAATCTGTTCACCCTGATAGCCAATCTGCGCCAACGCCTCGTTGGCAGCACCCAGCCCCGGGGTGTTGGTGACGGCTCCGCACAGGATGCCCGTCATCATCGGGATGCCGATGCGACCGTCGAGCACGTAATAGAGCGAAATGGTCATCACGATGTTGAGCGCCACCAGCATGA
This sequence comes from Bacteroides sp. UBA1773, assembly GCA_002315285.1. GTDB lineage: Bacteria > Bacteroidota > Bacteroidia > Bacteroidales > Bacteroidaceae > DCGR01. The sequence continues at coordinate 4,344 of DCGR01000034.1, forward strand.
GGGCCAGCATGTTCATGCGCAAGCCTCCCGTCTTGAACGATGAGAAAAACGAAGGGCCCACCTGCAGGCCGATACAAAACACGAAAAGGATGAGACCGAAATTCTGCACGAAATTGAGAATGTCGCCATTGCCCGTAAGCCCGAAATGACCGCAGACAATGCCGACGAACAGGATGAACGTGACACCCAACGACACATTCCCGAACTTGATTTTGCCCAACAGCACCCCGACCGATATGACCAATGCATACAGCACGACAATGTGAGCCACCGAATTAACATCGGTAAAAAGACCAATTAGCCAATCCATGATAGTTTTTGTTTTCTGAAATTGGGCGCGAAGATACAACAAATAGTGTATAAAACAGCAATATACTTGCATTTTTTTGGGAGGATGAAAAGTTATGTGTAATTTTGCACGATTTATGAAAAAACCATATACACAACAGACACATATTTTAGATTAAACCTCAATTAATAATTCAAAAAAACTATGGCAGATAGTAAAGAAAAACTCTTTTCCGATTTTACGGCCCCTACCAAGCAAGAATGGATTGACAAGATCATTGCCGACCTCAAGGGCGCTGACTACGAAAAGAAGATGGTATGGAGAACCAATGAAGGTTTCAACGTACAACCATTCTACCGCAAGGAAGACCTGAAAGACCTGAAGACGGTCGATTCTCTTCCTGGCGAATTCCCGTTTGTTCGTGGCAACAAGAAGGACAACAACCTGTGGCATGTCCGCCAGAACATCGGCGTGAGCGATGTGAAAGAAGCCAATGCCAAGGCTCTCGACCTCCTGAACAAGGGCATCGACTCCCTCGGCTTCTGCGTGCCCGCCGACATGGTGAACGCAGCCGACATTGCCACACTGCTCGATGGCATCTGTCCGAAAGCCGTGGAACTCAACTTCAACACTTGCCTGAGCAAATGCGTGGAACTGGCTGGCATCCTCATTGCCTACTTCAAGGCCAAGAACGCGCCCCTGGACGAGTGCGCAGGCAGCATCAACTTCGACCCCATGCTCAAGACCCTCAAGGCTGGCAAGGACACTTCGGCCCTTATCGCCACCGGCAAGCAGCTATGCGAAGCCCTGGAAGAGCTGCCCAAATACCGCTGCCTCAACGTGAACAGCATCGCCCTTGTCGATGGTGGAGCCTACATCTACCAGGAACTGGGATATGCCCTGGCCTGGGGTAACGAATACCTCCAGCAGATGGTCGATGCCGGAATGCCGGTCGAAAAGGCCGCACGCCGCATCAAGTTCAACATGGGCATCAGCGTGAACTACTTCATGGAAATAGCCAAGTTCCGCGCCGCACGCATGCTGTGGGCACAAATCGTGAAACAGTATGCTCCCAAATGCGACTGCGCCTGCAAGATGAACGTCTGCGCCATCACCACCCAATACAACCAGACCATGTACGACAGCTACGTGAACTTGCTCCGCTCACAGACCGAAGCCATGAGCGCAGCACTCTCGAACGTGGAATCCATCGTGGTGACCCCATTCGACAAGCCTTACGGGAAGCCCACCGACTTCTCCGAGCGCATCGCCCGCAACC
>DCGR01000034.1:5954-6144 GCA_002315285.1 Bacteroides sp. UBA1773
CAAGGAAGAGGCTCACTTCGACAAGATCGTGGATGCAGCCGGTGGCTCCTACTACATCGAGAACCTCACGAAAGCCATTGCCGAACAGGCTTGGAAGCTGTTCCTCAGCGTAGAAGAGGCTGGCGGATTCCTGAGTCAGGTGCTGACCGGGAACGTGCAGAACGTCGTGAACGACACCAACAAGACCCGC
>DCGR01000034.1:6208-6654 GCA_002315285.1 Bacteroides sp. UBA1773
CCAGTTCCCCAACTTCAACGAGAAGTCGGAAGGCAAGCAGCCAGTGAGCTGCCAGTGTGGCTGTGGATGCCAGTGTGGCGAAGAGCCGACCATCCCCGCTCTCGATGGCAGCCGCCTCGCCAGCGAGTTCGAGGCACTGCGCCTGCAGACCGAAGCCGCAGCCAAGCAGCCGGTGGCCTTCATGCTCACCATCGGCAATCTGGCCATGCGTCAGGCACGCGCCCAATTCTCGTGCAACTTCCTCGCTGCTGCAGGCTACAAGGTGGTCGATAACCTCGGCTTCCCCACCGTCGAAGAAGGCATCGAGGCAGCCATGAAGGCCAATGCCGACATCGTGGTGCTCTGCTCGAGCGACGACGAATATGCCGAATATGCCGTTCCTGCCTTCAAGGCCCTGAACAACCGCGCCATGTTCATCGTGGCCGGTGCTCCCGCCTGCATGGAAG
>DCGR01000034.1:6733-6938 GCA_002315285.1 Bacteroides sp. UBA1773
TACAACGCCAAGCTGGGCATTTAATATAGGAGGAACAGAATCATGTCAAGAATCACATTTAACAACATAGACATTCAAGCTGGTATCGAACCCAAGAACGGTCAGCAATGGCAAAAGGAAAACAACATCTCGGCCAGTTGGAGAACCCCCGAGCAGATTGACATCCAGCCCGTATATACCAAGGAAGACCTCGAAGGCATGGAAC
>DCGR01000034.1:7124-7285 GCA_002315285.1 Bacteroides sp. UBA1773
CGACCTTCCCACCCATCGTGGCTACGACCCCGACAACGCCCGTGTGGTAGGCGATGTGGGTAAGGCAGGCGTGTCCATCTGCAACCTCGAAAACATGAAACGCCTCTTCGAAGGCATCCCCTTGGCCAAGATGTCAGTGTCGATGACCATGAACGGCGCCG
>DCGR01000087.1 GCA_002315285.1 Bacteroides sp. UBA1773
GGACGGATACAAGCGTGAGGACAAACGTAAGCACACTTGTTGCACTGAGTACAGTTGGCGGCAGTCCAAGTAGGAACGAAGGCAGCCACACCACGCTTTTCGTAAGCGGCAGTACCCACGGGCCATGTACCATCCTCGCTACCCTTGAAGGCACTTACCGGCAGCAAGTCGCCATCCTGGGCATTGATAGGACGCACCACCTCATTGATGAATGCAGGATCGTTGTTGGCCTTTGCCTCATCAGAAGGCAGATTAGCCCAAGCAGCATCGACAGCAAGTTGCTGATATTCGCCACCTCGATCAACAGCAGCATTGTTCTTATCGACCACGTCCTGACCCTTCTTGCCATACGACTTGACGATGAACTTCTTCATCTGCTCAACAGCCAATTCGACTGGGATGACTCCTGTGATGCGGAAGAAAGCACTCTGAAGAATGGTGTTGGTGCGGTTGCCCAAACCGATTTCCTGTGCTATCTTGGTTGCGTTGATGTAATATACGGTAATGTTGTTATGCGCAAAGTACTTCTTCACGTTGTTGGGCAGATTCTTGGCAAGTTCTTCGCCCTCCCAAATGGTGTTGAGCAAGAAAGTACCATTCTTTTGCAAACCACGGGTAACATCGTACATGTGGAGGTAAGCCTGCACGTGGCATGCCACGAAATTAGGGGTGTTTACCAAATAAGTGGAACGGATAGGAGTGTCGCCAAAACGCAAGTGAGAGCAAGTGAAACCACCCGATTTCTTAGAGTCATAACTGAAGTATGCCTGGCAATACTTGTTGGTGTTGTCGCCAATGATCTTGACAGAGTTCTTGTTGGCGCCAACAGTACCGTCGGCTCCGAGCCCGTAGAACTTAGCCTCAAACATGCCCTTGCCACCCAATGCGATTTCTTCCTTCTTGGGAAGTGAGGTGAAGGTAACATCATCGACGATACCGAGGGTGAACTTGTTCTTAGGCTCGTTCATGGCAAGATTCTCATAGACTGCCAAAATCTGGGCGGGAGTGGTGTCGCGTGAACCCAAGCCATAACGTCCTCCTACGATGACTGGTTTGTCGGCGATGGTTGAGAAAGCCTCGACTACGTCCATGTAGAGTGGTTCGCCAACTGCTCCTGGTTCCTTGGTACGATCGAGCACGGCAATGCTCTTGACGGTGGTAGGCAGCACGTCGAGCATGTACTTGGGAGCGAACGGACGGTAGAGATGAACGCTGACCATACCCACTTTCTGTCCCTGTGCATTGAGGTAATCGATGACCTCACGGATGGCTTCTGTGACAGAGCCCATGGCAATAATGACACGGTCGGCATCGGCAGCGCCATAGTAGTTGAACGGCTTGTAGTCACGACCCGTGATTTCGCTAATCTGCTTCATGTAGTCGACAACGATAGCGGGAACGGCTTCGTAATACTTGTTGGAAATTTCACGATGTGTGAAGAACGTATCGGGATTCTCGGCCATACCACGATTTACAGGATGCTCTGGACTGAGCGCACGCTGGCGGAACTCGGCCAAAGCCTGCTGATCGATGAGCGGAGCGAGGTCCTCATTTTGGAGGGCTTCAATCTTCTGAATTTCATGAGAGGTGCGGAAACCGTCGAAGAAATTGACGAACGGCACACGGCTCTTGATGGTTGCCAGATGAGCGACACCGGCCAAATCCATCACTTCCTGTACGGATCCTTCGGCCAGCATGGCAAAACCTGTCTGGCGGCAAGACATCACATCCTGATGATCGCCAAAGATACACAGAGAATGGGAAGCCAAGGTACGAGCAGACACATGGAACACGCATGGGAGCAACTCACCAGCAATCTTATACATGTTGGGAATCATCAGGAGCAAGCCCTGTGAAGCAGTGTAGGTAGTGGTAAGCGCACCAGCCTGCAGAGAACCATGAACTGCACCGGCAGCACCACCTTCTGACTGCATTTCCTGCACAAGGACGGTTTCGCCGAAAATGTTCTTACGACCAGCAGCAGCCCATTCGTCAACATGCTCGGCCATGGTTGACGACGGGGTGATGGGATAGATGGCAGCAACCTCTGTAAACATGTAGGAGATGTGAGCAGCAGCTTCGTTACCATCACAAGTAATTAGTTTTTTTTCTTTTGACATAATGTTTGTTGTTATTTAACAAAAAAATCTTTTTATTTCTATCTTGTATTGTCAGTATAAGAATCCGAATAGCCATAGCGGTATGTTGTTGCCAGACCCCTTGAGGAGGTTGTCAACAGCACAATACACATCAGCAGGAACTTTCACCTTGATGTCGGGAGTACAGACACGGAAACGCAAGTCATCATCGACCCAGAAGGTGAAATTCTTGTCGCCCTTGTAAAGCTTGTGGTCCTTATAAAGGGTGTTCATGAAGAATGTCTCATTGATGGTGGTCTTGTCTGCCTGTGAGGGGTACATGGCGAAAAGCAGATTGGGATTGTGCATCATGACCCGAGAGGGTTTCTTCGGGAACTCCTCGCCACGTGGATAGACCATATTCAGCAAACGTGCATCAGTGAGATACTTGATGTAGTTCATGATGGTGGCACGGCTGGTTTGCACTTCGTTGGCCAACTTGCTTACGTTGGGCGCAATGGGTCCATCGCAGGCAATGAGATGGAACAACTGCTTAATTTTCGACAGGTATTTCAGCTCTATCTGTTGAATGAACAGGATATCGACCTCAATCATCATGTTCATGGTCTTCAGCAAGTTCTCGTCGAAATTGCGTTTCTCCAAATAGAAGGGATAAAACCCATGATGGAGGTAGTCGGCAAAATAGTCGAGCGGATTGACATTGTTGAGCACAGTTTGGGCTATCCGCTCGTGGTTGCGAAGAATCTCCTGCAGGCTATAGGCATGGAAATGATGATGTCCCTCGAGGTTGAGATACTCACGGAAAGAGAATCCACGGAGGTAATATACTTTCACCAAATCGCGCAGCAATGGATTCTCCTCTTTCAATCGCATGACTGACGAGCCAGTAAAGATGATCTGAAGTTCGGGATAACGGAAATAGCATTCACGCAGGTCGAGACTCCAGTTGGGATATTTGAACATTTGATCGATCAGCAACACACGACCACCGTTGGCAATGAAATCGGCTGCAAACTTCACCAATGAATAATGTGAGAAATAGAAATTATTCATGTTGATGTAAAGACAGCTTCGGTCGGTTGGCGCGAAATGTTCCTTGGCATACTGCAACAGGAAAGTGGTCTTGCCCACTCCACGTGTGCCCTTAATACCTATCAGACGATCGCGCCAGTCTATTTCATCCATCAAGGCACGGCGTACAGGCACCCGCAGATTTTCGACCAAACATTGATGTGTCTTGTATAAACTTTCCATAAATGCAAATTTCCTCGCTACAAAGGTATGAATATTTTTTTGATTTTTGCCACATCTATTTTGCAAACCGCACTAATTTTTATATTTTTGTGAAAAATATGAGTGGTTTATACATTTTTAATGCAGATAACGACATGGCTCTGGCACACAATGAGCCTTATTACGTAGCTCCTGCCAAGATACGAAAAATGATGGCAGATTTGGCAGATTTGCCTCGATGGTACGCCGACATGAACGCCGAAGGTGTGCATCCGTGGGGATGGAGCCGAGCACTGGTGAACAAGCTGGAACACATGGGATTGAGTTGCGAGGAACTTCCCAACGACGAGTGGTTACAACGCTACCGACAACTGTCGAGTAGGGCCACAGCTGTGAATTTGTTGGGTTTTCTGCGTTGCATCACAGGCACCTGCGGAATATCAGTACTCTGCAAGACATGTGAAGAGGTGATGAGGTTCGTCCGGCTTCATCAGCACGTGATAATGAAAGCACCCTGGTCGGGAAGCGGCAAAGGGTTGCAGCAAGTACATGGAATCATGACACCTTCAGTCCAAGGATGGATGAACCGCATCATGAACGAGCAAGGTGCCGTAGTGTGCGAACCACTATATAATAAGGTATGCGATTTCGCAATGGAATTCATACACACTAACAATGAGATGCGGTTTGCTGGCTATAGCCTGTTTGAGACCGATGGGAGCGGAAAATACAAGGAAAATGTATTGGCTTCAGACAATTACATAGCCGACAAGCTGAAAGGTTACGGCATTCCCTTAGACATGACAAGAACACTCATCGCGCGTTTATTGGGCTCGTGGTTGCAGGGTATCGACACACCACTGGGCGTAGATATGATGGTGTGTGACTGTGGTGGGGAGTTGCGGCTTCACCCCTGCGTGGAGATAAACCTGCGCATGAACATGGGGCTGCTGAGCCGCATCTACTTCGACCGCCATTGCGAGCCTCATCAGGTAGGGCGACTCGTCGTGGAATATTATCCCGAACGGGGCATGGCCCTATGTGAGCATGAGCGGATGGGAGAAAAAGACCCTACGTATCGGTCGCTCACAAAAGTGAATAACGATACGCAGGGACAAGTGTATGTAAGTTTTTCAAATTAGCCCATAAGAGCCACGAATCAATGGCAATGGCCGCAGCCACAACCCTCGTGATGATGCTCGCCTTCACAACCACAGTCGCTTCCACAACAATCGCAGTGACAACCCTCATTCTCGAGTTGGTTCATCATATTGGCAATCTCCTTCTCCGTGGCGGGACGATTTTCGATAACCTCACCCATGAACGTAAGATCCTTACCTGCCAAAGGATGATTGAGATCGACTGTGACACTTTCCATGCCTACATTCTTGATAGTAGCATAGAATTGGTGGCCTTCACCATCCTGCAAAGGAACGATAGCCCCTTCATAGATGTTTTTCTTGTCGAACACGCCATCAATCTCGAACATCGATTTCTCGACGGCACGGACTCCTTCCTGCAAATACTCACCGTATGCCTCAGCCATGGGAATGGTGAACTTGAAGGATGAGCCCTCTGGCTTGTCGAACAGTTCATCCTCAAAACGCTCCAACGTACCATTGAGTCCAGTGATAAATGCGAACGGTTCTTCGCGAGTCGCCTCTTCAGCCACTTCTTTCTTGGTACCATTCATCACATACAAACGGTATGCGACTCTTATCATGTTGTATTCCATAAAAACTTTAATATTGTTAATTTGCACGCAAAGATAAGAAAAACTTCCTATTTTTGCAGCAATTATGGAAAAAACAGGTGAATATAAGCGCAATTGTGCCTCATATCTGGTCAACAGCACAGGCAAACTCACATACTCGGCATTGGGCAACGAGCTGTTGAACTGTGCTGGCCGACACGCCAACGAACGCGGATTTGGGAGGAAAACAACCAACGAGGAAACTTTCGCATGGGTGCTCTCGCGACTGGTAATGGAAATGACCGACATGCCAGGCGAGTATGAAGACTTCTATTTGCGCACATGGGTGGAGAGCATTTACCATTCGTTTACAAACAGGAATTTCGAAATACTAAACGCCAATGGCCGTAACATTGGGTTTGCACGTTCAGTGTGGGCCATGATCGGGATGGAGAAACGGCAAGCTGTCGATTTGGTTGCGATGCAAGGTGAGAGCATGGCGATGTACGTAGAGGACAAAAAAGAATGTCCGATTGAGAAAATATCGCGCATCAGGATACGCGCTACAGAGCCCATGGCACAGAATGCTGTGAGATGGTCGGATATCGACATCAACAAGCACGTAAACTCCATGAAGTATATAGAACATATTTTCGACCTCTTCAGCCTTCAATGGCACGAGGCCCATCCCACCCGACGCTTCGAGATTGCCTACATGGCCGAAACACGCTATGGGGACACTTTGAGCTACTACATGGACAAAGTGAATGAAAAGGAATACACCATTGAGATTCGAAAAAACGACCTAATCCCAGTGGTCCATAGCCGCATCTTATTCGCATGACACTGACAAATCAGGCAAATCGGTTTGGCAAACAGCCACGCATGAGAATGCTGTTATTGGCAATCCTGACACTGCTGCCGATGGGCATGGGGGCTCAAAGCTATGCCGAATATGCAGCTAAGGGAGCAGAATATGCGGCACACGACAGCCTTGAACAGGCACAATACTGGATAGAGAAAGCCCTGAAGGAAGAGCCAGCCAACGTAAAGAACGCCATGCTACTCTCCAATCTGGGCACCATACAACGACGTATGGGCAAAAGGGAAGACGCACTTGCCTCGTACGACTTGGCACACAACATAACGCCCTACAGCATCACCATCCTACTCAACAGAGCTTCGCTTTGTCTTGACATGAACCTGTTCGATAAGGCTTACACAGACTATTGCAACACACTCGACATTGACCCCAAGTGTAAAGAAGCCCTACTCTACCGCGCCTACATATACATGCAGCGACATGAGTTTGGACAGGCAAAAGTGGATTACATCCGTTTGTTGCAGGAAGATCCCCTGAATAAGACTGCCCGTCTGGGAAAGGCACTTGCCGACCAATACATGCAGCACTATCGCGAATGTCTGGAGGAATTGGAACGGATGACCATCGACTATCCCGACGATGTGACCTTGCTGAAAGCACGTGCCAACGTGGAGATAGAGATGAGAACCTTCGACTTGGCCCTGATGACGCTCGAAAAAGCCTTGCGTCTGGCTCCGACAGATGCGGACATATTGGTGACTTGCGGGCAGGTGTATCTGATGCAGGAACGTTACCACGAAGCCTACGTGACCCTTGAAAAAGCGGCCGACATGGGCTATCCGAGGTCCGCCCTTTCCGACTTGCTGAAACAGGCCAAAACAAAAGAATGAACAATGAAACAACCTAAATGAATAGACATTATGAACAATCCTGTATTTATTGCCGGTCCCTGCGTAATCGAAGGCATGGATGTGCTGGAGACAGTGGCCAAAGAATTGGTCAGGCTGAACGAGAAATACGACATCGACATCATATTCAAAGCCTCCTTCGACAAGGCTAACCGTACTTCCATCAAGAGTTTCCGTGGGCCTGGGTTGCAACGTGGGCTGCAGATGCTGGCCGACATAAAGACGAAATTCGGGCTCAAACTGCTTACCGACATTCACGAGACTTGCCAGGCAGAACCTGTGGGCGAAGTAGTGGATGTGATTCAGGTGCCTGCATTCCTGTGCCGACAAACCGACCTGATTGTGGCAGCAGCCCATACTGGCAAGATTGTGAACATCAAGAAAGCCCAGTTCTTGAGCGGTGAAGACATGCAATATCCCGTGCAAAAAGTGCTCGATAGCGGCAACTCCAACGTATGGCTCACCGAACGTGGCAACATGTTGGGTTACAATAATCTCGTAGTGGATTTCCGCAACATTCCACTCATGAAACAATGGGCCTCAACGGTTATCATGGATTGCACGCATGCCGTGCAACGTCCTGGCGCAGGAACGGGTTGCAGCTCGGGCAACCGTGAGTACGTTCCCATGATTGCCAAGGCTGCCAAGGCATTTGGTGCCAATGGCTTTTTCTTCGAGACACACCCTTACCCTGACAACGCAAAGAGTGATGGTCCCAACATGTTACAACTCAACAATCTCGAACAAGTAATCCAATCCTTGCTATGACAGAAATACAGAACTATGCAAAGCAGAGTCTCACATTAGAGGCAGAAGCCATCATGGGCATCATTTCCCAACTGGATGAACAATTCGACAAAGCGGTGGACCTGATGTATAACTGCATGGGGAAAGTGGTAATTACCGGTGTGGGCAAGAGTGGCCATATCGGAGCAAAGATTGCTGCCACACTTAGCAGTACGGGAACTCCTGCCTTCTTCATGCAAACGCTCGATGCCTTTCATGGCGACTTAGGCATGATTGCCCCTGGCGATGTGGTACTGATGATCAGCTATTCAGGGCAGACGGATGAGTTGCTCCGCGTGGTACCCTTCATCGAACATCGACACATTCCTATCATTTCCATCACCGGCAACGCACACTCGTTGCTTGCCCTCCACAGCACTTGCCACATCATGGCCAACGTAGAACGCGAAGCCTGTCCACTCAATTTGGCACCTACCAGTTCTGTCATCGCCGCACTGGCTGTAGGAGATGCATTGGCCTGCGCATTGATTGAGCTGCGTCATTTTCGTCCGAACGATTTCGCACTGTTCCACCCAGGCGGAAGTCTGGGACGACGCTTGCTGACCAAAGCCAAGGATGTGATGCGCACCACCGACTTGCCGGTCATCCCCCCGACAATGCTGTTGGGCGATGTGGTCATCCACGTCAGCGAGGGGAAAATAGGACTCTGTGTGATTATGGAGGATGGGAAGATACAAGGCATCGTGACCGATGGTGACATCCGACGCGCAATGCAGCACAATCGTCAGCGATTCTTCGACACTCCCGTATCGGAAGTGATGACCCGTACGCCCAAATGTGCAAGCCCCGACATGCGCATTATTGACATACAGGATTTGATGAACCGCAACGAAATACATGCGGTACTTGTGGTCGATGAGAACGGTTCGCTTGTCGGCATTGTCGAGTCGTTCAACTGTAACGTATAAGCCCCTATACCCTGCTGTTTGACGAAGCACTTTTCAAAGCACCTCGACGAGTTGGTGGAGTTTCATGCTGTTCGACCCTTTTATGAGAACGTAACAACCATGAGGCGTATGCTGTTCGAGTATATGCTTCACTGCTTCCGTCGTGGGATAACACTCAAAGCCCGCGTTGTTGGCCTTTGTCATTTCTTCTCCCACCAATATGGTTCGTTCGAAACCACACTCAAGCAGTTGGCAGACCACTTTCTGGTGCTCGCATCCACTCTGTTCACCCAGCTCTTTCATATCGCCCAGAATCACCATCTTACGCTCGGCCTTTATGGCGCGGAAATTGTCGATAGCTGCCTTCATGCTGGTAGGGTTGGCGTTATAGGCATCGACCACAAGACGATTGTGCTCAGTGATAGTGAGCTGAGAACGGTTGTTATGGGGAGTGAAAGATGCGATGGCCTGGCAGATGTCGGTGTCACCCACTCCGAAATACCGGCCAACGGTAATGGCAGCTTGTGCGTTCTTGAGGTTGTAAGTGCCAATGAGTTGCGTGTCAATTTGCATCCCCTGCCATGAGAAAGACAAGAACGGCGCACACTCACCCAGTTCTGCCGTTTCATAAGCTACGAGTTGCAACTCCTGCGCCATTTGTGTGAGATGTTCGTTGTCGAAGTCGATGAAAACGACATGCTTGCCATGGGAACGCAAGTAATCGTATAGTTCACCTTTGGTGCGCACAACGCCCTCAAAAGAGCCGAATCCCTGCAGATGAGCCATTCCGACATTGGTGATAAGTCCATAGTCGGGTTCGGCAATCTCCACCAGTTCCTTGATGTCTCCCGGATGGCTGGCTCCCATTTCCACCACAGCCAGTTGGTGCTCAGGACGAAGTAGCAGCAAAGTCAATGGCACGCCAATGTGGTTGTTGAGATTTCCCTGCGTGTAGAGCAGGTTGTATTTCTTTTTCAGTACGGCAGCAATGAGCTCCTTGGTAGTGGTCTTGCCATTGGTGCCAGTGATGCCAATGACGGGCAAGCCAAGCTGTCGGCGATGCAACCGAGCCAGCTGTTGCAAGGCTTGCAAACAATTGTCCACCACAATGACACCCTCGCCTGCATATTGCGGTTCATCCACAACCGCATAGCGACATCCTTTGAGCAGTGCCTGTCTGGCAAATTGGTTTCCATTGAAAGTATCCCCCTTCAAGGCAAAAAACATAGCACCCTCTTGGCAACTACGAGTGTCCGTCGTGACCGACGTGCATTGTTGAAAACATTGATATAATTCGTATATGTCCATTTAGCTCATAAAATATGCGCAAATATAGCTGAAAATCCAACATAAATATGTATTTTTGTCGAAATATGTAAAACATGGATGCTTTTACAATGCACACGCCACAGGTGATGGGGATACTGAATGTCACTCCCGACTCCTTCTATGCCGGATGCCGCTCAATGATGGATGCCGACATCCTTCAGCGTGTGGACACCATAGTGGCTGAAGGCGCACATTTCATAGACATAGGCGCATGTTCCACCCGCCCAGGCTCAACTCCGGCAACAGTTCAAGAAGAGCTCAAAAGGGTTCGCCATGCATTGTCGTTGATTTGCAAGCACTATCAGGACTTGACATTGTCGGTCGATACATTTCGCGCCGACGTGGCAAAAATGAGTGTTGAGGAATTTGGGGTAGAGATCATCAATGATGTGTCAGGAGGCGAAGCCGATGGGACGATGTTCGCCACTGTGGCATCGTTGCAAGCCACATACATCCTGACTTTCTGCAAAGCCACCCGAATGACAACCTTCTTTGCCGAAAAGTTGGAACGATTGCATTCGTTGGGATGTAGCCATGTGATACTCGACCCAGGATTGGGTTTTGGCAAAACGATCGATGAGAATTACCAAACACTATCCTTAATCCCATCACTACAATGTCACAAACTACCTATATTAATAGGAGTATCCAGAAAATCGATGATCTACAAATTGCTCGACATAACACCCGACCAAGCACTGAACGGGACAACCACGCTGCACACCTTGTCATTGATGTTAGGAGCATCCATACTTCGGGTACACGATGTGCGGGAAGCTGTCGAAGCGATTCGAATAGTCCGGAAATTTCAAGAAAGCAAACAAACATTATGGGTATCGGAATAGCAGATATTATTGACATCCTGATGGTAGCCACCTTACTCTACGTGATCTACCGGTTGATGAAAGCCTCAGGCAGCATCAACATGTTCATAGGCATTCTCATCTTCATCAGTGTAGGTATCGTCGTGTCGCAAGTGCTGAAGATGCGTTTGCTTGGTTCCATCTTCGAAAAGCTACTCAGCGTGGGTGTGATAGCCCTTCTGATTATTTTCCAAGAAGAAGTCCGGCGATTTTTCATCACATTAGGTTCACAAAAACGTTTTGGCTTCATCTCGCGCATTTTCAAGAGCCGGATGAGGCAAGCCAACAACGGCAACGCAGAAATAATGGCCATCGTAAAGGCGTGTGTGAACATGGGCAAAGGGAAAGTGGGAGCCCTCATCGTGCTGGAAAAAGAGTTGCCTCTCAACGACATTATCGATACAGGCGACATAATCGATGCACAAATCAGCACACGACTCATCGAGAACATTTTCTTCAAGAACAGTCCCCTACACGATGGTGCCATGATTGTAAGCCGCAATCGCATCAAGGCAGCGGCCTGTCTGCTTCCCGTATCGCATGACCTCAGCATACCCAAGCATTTGGGATTGCGACATAGGGCGGCTTTGGGCATCAGTCAGGAGAGCGACTCCATCTCCATCATCGTAAGCGAAGAAACAGGAGGAATATCAGTGGCTTGTAAAGGTGAATTCAAGCTCAACATGTCATCGGAACAGTTGGAGGAATATCTCACCAACAATTACTGCAACGATTGAGGTTTTCATGCGAAGTCTGTACCCGATTTTTTCAACGACAATGAAAGAAAAAGATTTGTAAGTAATCGATTTTACACGACAAAAGTGTACCTTTGCACAAAAGAATCACGAAAGTATGGAAAATTTTATTGTTTCGGCACGCAAATACCGTCCTGCCACATTCGACACAGTGGTAGGTCAGCCCTCGCTCACCACGACATTAAAAAATGCCATTTCAACAGGAAAACTGGCACATGCCTACCTGTTCTGCGGCCCCCGTGGAGTAGGAAAGACCACATGTGCACGCATCTTCGCAAAGACCATCAACTGTCTGAGCCCCACATCAGAGGGCGAGGCCTGCAACGAATGCGAATCCTGCAAGGCATTCAATGAGCAACGCTCTTACAACATTTTCGAACTTGATGCCGCTTCCAACAACTCTGTCGATGACATCCGTCAGTTGATAGAGCAAGTGCGTATTCCGCCTCAAATCGGCAAATACAAAGTGTATATCATCGATGAGGTTCACATGCTATCCACATCGGCCTTCAATGCCTTTTTGAAAACACTTGAAGAACCACCCTCACACGCCATTTTCATCCTGGCCACCACGGAGAAGCATAAGGTCATACCTACCATCCTGAGCCGCTGCCAAATCTATGACTTCAACCGCATCAGCCTGCGCGACACCATCAATCACCTGAAATACGTGGCCGAGCGTGAAGGTGTAGTGGCAGAACCAGAGGCCTTGAGCATCATTGCCCAAAAAGCCGATGGAGGTATGCGCGATGCGCTCAGCATTTTCGATCAGGTGGTGAGCTTCGCCAATGGGCAGCCCATTACCTATAAAAGGGTCATCGACGACCTTGATGTGCTCGACTACGAATATTACTTCAATCTTACAGATTACTTGTTGGCCGCCGATGTAAAGAATGCGTTGCTCCTACTCAACGACATCTTATGCAAAGGTTTCGATGGTGGTCATTTCATCACCGGACTTACCAATCATTTTCGGAATCTGCTTGTGAGCCAGGACGAGGCCACCCTCCCACTTCTTGAGGTAGGTGATGAACTGCGTCAACGTTATGGCCAACAAGCCAAGAAATGCAAGCCCAGATTCTTGTTCAGTGCCATGAAATTGTGCAACAATTGCGACCTCAATTATCGAGTGAGCAAGAACAAGCGGCTCTTGGTAGAGCTCACACTCATTGAGTGCTCACAGCTCTCCGATACGGAATCGGACGTGTCGCCTGGTGGGCGTAGCCCACGACAGCATTTAAAACCAATACCTGCCATGCACCAACCCAAGGCTGATGCCATGGCCACCTCAAATAGCACAACGAGTTCGGCACAAACTTCCAAGGTCGCATCTGACATCCCGTATTCAGCATCGGGAGCCATTGTTTCCAATCCCATTCCGGGCACTCCTGAACCAGCCGTCAAAACATTGGCACAACCTAACGCCACTGCAAAATTGTCAACAGCATCCGACAAGGTCTTATTTGCCTTGGGCATCACGAGACCTGCCCATCCGACAGGCAACAACGAATCAACGACACGCCAGCACATCCAAGAGCAAAATCCTTTTGACGCAGAAGACTTGAACCGCGAGTGGCTTCGCTATGCGCTTAGTCTGCCAGTCAACCAACGGGCCAATGCCGAGCACATGAAGAACTACAAGCCACGGCTGACCAACAATTCAGACTTCGAAGTACTCGTGGAAAACGATTTGGTAAAACGTTATTTGTCCGACATAATGCCGCATATTGAAGACTACTTGCGCATGACGCTCCACAACGGCAACATCCACATGTTCATTCGTGTTGATGACACTCACCAACTGATTCGACCACTCACATCCAGAGAGCGTTACGATGACATGTGCAAAAAGAACCCTGCACTGAAAGACTTGAAAGAAATGCTTAACCTCACTTTACAATGAAACTTTCACGACATTCCCTTATATTCATCATTTTCATCTGCTGCACGGTGGGATACTTCTTCATCCACTGCTATTATTTCGATGAGAACAGCATACAAAAGATGTTGGAATACCAGCATCAAATCGACTCGCTAAAAGCTGAAATCATTCGTTATCAAAACATTTACGACAAGGCCACATTACAAATGAATGAACTCGAAGAGAGTCCGGAAGCTGTCGAGCGCCTTGCACGTGAGAAATTTTTCATGCACAAAGCCGATGAGGATGTATTTGTGTTTGAATCCGACCAAGAAAAGTCCGATTCCCTACTGACAACATTCTATTAATTCCTTTTTCCTTATGAAATACGTTCAGATCATAGGAGGCATCCTACTCCTTGTTGGAGTGCTCACACAAGTAAGCCGTTGGGAACTTTCTCCCTACATCTATACCGTTGGAGCCATCCTTTTTGGCTATGTCCAAGTATCCGACCGCTATGAGGGTCGGAGCATCGTCATTCGTCGGTTGCGACGACAACAAATCATCGGGGCAACGCTACTTGCAGCTACAGGGCCCTGTATGATTTTCCTAAAGTACAACCAATGGATCATCTGCTTCACCATAGCGGCTATCTTGGAGTGTTACACCATCTTTCGTGTCGACCACGAGATGCGCCACGATTCCTGATGATTCCCTTTGTTTTCCCCCTGCATAACCAAACACCAATCAGTCCATTCATATCATGCTAAAACATCACATTGCCGCTTGCATCCTCGCTGGCCTTACGCTTTTCGTCGGTGGTTGTCATTCCGCCTCCACCCCATCATTGGCATCAGAGTTCGAAAATCCATCGCAGCAGTACCATCCTTGGTGCTATTGGTGGTGGGGTAATGGCAACATCGACAAACCGACCATTACGTCCGAGCTTGAGTCCATCAAGCGTCTTGGTTTTTCTACGGTCTTGTTGTGCGACAGCCGAGGGTATCACGACGATGACGAACATCTCATCATGCCACCTCCTGCCAACGAATGGATGAGTCCGGAATGGCTTGACTTGGTGGAATTCGCCATTCGTGAAGCGCAGCGACTGAATCTCAAGGTGACACTCAATATTGCCAACCATGGAGGTTCTTGCCGAGGGGCATGGCTCACAGGTCCGGATGCGCCAAAGACCCTTGTATATCAGTCATTCCCAATGCCTTCTGGTAAAATCCATACTCAGAAACTGGAACAGCCGGCATTACCGTATGCCCACGATGTGGCCCTGTTTGCAGTTCGCTACGAGGGGCCACAGCAGCCAGGGAATGAGACTTGGCTCAACGCGGGTGATGGCACCCACACTATGCTTGCCGCTTCTGGAGCGAAGATTGGCGCGAACCGCGAAGGTGACATCGTCCATGCTACCGAAGTAAGAGAGTTGACCGAGACCGTCAGTCCGGAAGGTGTCCTTTCGTTCAATGTGCCCGAAGGCAATTGGATGCTCCTGCGCTTTGCATCCACCGTCATCCCCGATTTTGAATACGATGTTGACATACTCGACCCCGAAGCCGTCACCCGCCATCTCGACCGCATCACCAGTCGTTTGCAACAGCGCGTAGGCAATCTGTTTGGCACTACGGTCACCCACCTTTACTGCGTCAGTTGGGAAGGTTCGGTTCCTACCTGGTCGCCACATTTCGAAAGCGATTTCCAGAAGTTCACAGGCATCGACCTCCATCCCCTGTTGCCCATGTTGGCGGGCTATGAAATAGGCAATGCAGGAGCTTTCGACGAGTTCATGACCCACTACCGGAGAGCCCGCAACGACATGTTTCGAGAAAATTTCTATGGCACCGTCCGCGATGTCGCCCACGCCCATGGGCTACAAATTTTTGCCGAGTCAGGAGGACCTTGGCAACGCAAACCCGCCATTTTCCTCGAAGCCGATCAACAGGAATACCTAAGCGTCACCGATATGCCTCAAGGCGAGTTTTGGTATAAGTTTACGGATGGAGACACCAACAAGACACATCTCCGTGGCACTGTAGCCACCGCCCACACCTATGGGAAACCCCGTGCATCGGCCGAAGCATTCACCCACATGACCTATCACTGGAGTGTTTATCCTTACCTGTTGAAACATTTGGGCGACCAAGCTTTTGTCGATGGCATCAACCATTTTGTGTGGCACACCTTCAGCAGCTCGCCCGAAAAGTTTGGAGCACCTGGTATAGAATATTTTGCCGGTTCGCACATCAACAACAATGTGACGTGGCAACGCGATGCCGACGACTTTGTTCGCTACTTGTCGCGCTGTCAGTTCATGTTACAGCAAGGATTGCCCGTTGCCGACCTTGCCGTATGGGTAGGCAACAGGGCTTATCAGAATTGGGGACACTATCGCGAACACCCTTACGATGGCTCCACGCTTCATCTTCCCCAAGGCTATCCTTATGATGTGATGAACACCGATGTGTTGCTGCATAGGGCTACAGCCATCAATAATCGTATCGTATTGCCCGATGGCATGAGCTACGGGGCACTCATTGTCAATCCCGAGGAAGGAAGCGAAAGCCCCGAAGCCTTGCAAAAAATAAGTGATTTCGAAGCCGCTGGCGTACCTGTCATCCGAGATTTGTCACATCCTCAACTGCCATTCCTACCCGACACCGAAGGGCGTTTCACCGCCATTCACCGCAAGGCGGGTGATATTGACATCTATTTCGTCGTGGGTGAAGGTGAGGCTGAAATGACTTTCCGAAGCACAGGCAGTGACGTGCAGATATGGGATGCAGTCAGTGGGCAACGCTATGCCGCAAAGGCTATCAACACAGCCGACAATCGTACGCGAGTGACACTCGACTTGCCTTCCCATGGGTCGGCATTTGTTGTGTTCAATGCCGGATGCTCGGTCGGCCAGCCTCAAACAAGGCACGTTGTCGGCACAGTGCAAGGGCCATGGGATGTTTCGTTTGCCTACCACAGACTCATCAAAGCCACACCGCCCCAACCGCAAACATGGCAGGAGCTACACGACCTTACCATCGACAGCGATACGTTGGTAAACTATTTTTCAGGCACCACAACACTTTTCACCTCCTTTTCTCTCGATGCCACCCAAGGGGTGCAAGCACTTTCGTTGGGTAATGTCATAGGTGGTACCGCTCGTGTTCTGATCAATGGAATTGACTGTGGAGTGGCTTGGACTGCCCCTTGGGAAGTCAATATAGGCCATGCGCTCAAGGCAGGCGACAACACGCTCGCCATCCAGTTTTCCAACTGTTGGCAAAATCGTCTCATCGGCGATTGCAAGTTGCCACCCAGCCAACGTGTCACTTCAAGCAACCTACACTACATGCAAGGTCCTCGCGACATCAAACCTTGGGGGTGGAGTCCAACCATCTATTCCGGCTATACCGACACCGACCCACTGATGCCAAACGGAGTACTTGGTCCCATCACCCTATTGCAATAAGCTGATACACGACATGGGGTCTTGGACTCAGAGAGACTTTGAAAAATCTTTAGAGATTTGCCGTCAATGTCTTACATTCATTTAACCATATTTACATGGTTGCATATAGGATTTTCGGTTAACAAAACAAAAAGTAGAATCTATGGCAGACAACAAGAAAGAAACAGAAAGGGCAGAACTCCATAAGACTATTTGGGGTATTGCTGATGAAATGAGAGGCAGTGTGGATGGTTGGGATTTCAAGTCCTACATCCTTGGCATGCTCTTTTACAGATATATCAGTGAGAACATTACGGCTTACATCAACAAGGGAGAAGAGGAAAGTGGAAACGCTGGCTTCAACTATGCCGACCTGGATGATGCAACAGCAGAGGATGCAAGGGATGAGATGGTCAGTGTGAAGGGTTTCTTCATCCTACCAAGCCAGCTCTTCTGTAATGTCTGCAAGGTATGTGATAAGGATGAGAACCTCAATGAGACCCTTGAACATATCTTTACTGCCATTGAGGCAAGTGCCAAGGGAACTGATAGTGAGGATGACTTCAAGGGATTGTTTGCCGACCTCGATGTGAACTCCAACAAACTTGGTGCTACTGTTATCAAGAGGAACGAGAAACTTGTCAAACTGCTCCGTGGCATTGAGCAGATGCAGTTGGGTGATTACCAAGACAACACCATAGATGCCTTTGGTGATGCATACGAGTATCTGATGAGTATGTATGCCAGCAATGCTGGTAAGAGTGGTGGTGAATACTACACTCCACAAGAGGTAAGTGAACTGCTGACCAAGTTGGCAACTCTTGGCAAGACTGAGGTGAACAAGGTTTATGACCCTGCTTGTGGTAGTGGTTCATTGCTATTGAAAGCAGCAAAGATACTCGGTAAGGAGAATGTCCGTCAAGGTTTCTATGGACAGGAAATCAACCTTACCACCTACAACCTTTGCAGAATAAACATGTTCCTCCATGACATAGACTATGATAAGTTTGACATTGCTTGTGAGGACACTCTTCTCAGTCCCATGCATTGGGATGATGAACCATTTGAGGTGATAGTCAGCAACCCACCCTACTCTATCAAGTGGAAGGGTGATGATGACATAACCCTCATCAATGACCCAAGATATGCTCCTGCAGGTGTGCTTGCTCCTAAAAGTAAGGCAGACCTTGCTTTCATCATGCACTCACTTGCTTGGTTGGCAACCAATGGAACAGCCAGCATTGTCTGCTTCCCAGGTGTGATGTATAGAGGTGGTGCTGAGAAGAAGATTAGGCAGTATCTCATAGACAACAACTATGTGGATTGCATCATTCAGTTGCCAGACAACCTCTTCTTTGGAACCTCCATTGCCACTTGCATTATGGTGTTGAAGAAAGCAAAGAAGGACAACTCAACCCTCTTCATAGATGCAAGCAAGGAATGTGTGAAAGTCACCAACAACAATAAACTCACTCCACAGAACATTGAGCATATTGTGCAGATGTTTGCTGACAGAGCAGATGTGCAGTATCAGTGTAAGTTGGTGAGCAATAGCACCATAGCAGAGGGTGACTACAACCTCTCTGTCTCTCAGTATGTGGAACAAGAAGACACAAGGGAGAAGGTGGATATTGTAGAACTCAATGCAAGACTTGAAAAGATAGTTGCTCATGAGAATGAACTCAGAAAGCGGATTGATGCCATCATTAAGAGTTTGTAGGTTATGGAGAAAGTTTCAATAAGGTTCTATAATGACCAGTTAGTGCGTGCCGTATGGAGTAGCGACCAGAACAAATGGTACTATTCTGTGCTGGACGTTGTCGGTGCTTTCAATCAGCAGGACGACTACGAGAAGAACCGAAACTACTGGAAGTACCTGAAGGCTAAGTTAAAGAAGGAACAGAATGAAGTGGTTAGTGCTACTACCCAGTTGAAATTGAAAGCACCTGACGGTAAGATGCGACTTACAGACTGTATGGATATGGATGCAGTGCGTAGGCTGGCATTATCCTTTCCCAACACCAAGGCAATGGCATTCATTGACTGGCTCACAAGTAGCGATAATAGCATTGACGGACAGAGCCGCAAGAAGGCATACACTCTCTTTGAAAGCAATATGCTTGATACTATTCAGGTGGGAACGGTCCAAGGGCTTCAGCAGATACATGGATATCTGTTTGATGGACTGTATGACTTTGCTGGACAGATACGCCAGAAGACGATATGGAAGGATGGTACATTGTTCTGCCGTGCGGAATATCTTATGGAGAATCTTCGTACAATAGAAAGAATGCCAGAAGGGACGTTTGACGAGATTGTGATGGTAGCGCTCAAAGAGTACC
>DCGR01000050.1 GCA_002315285.1 Bacteroides sp. UBA1773
TCATTGCCGGCTTTCGTAGCCGCTCACCACTTCGTCGTAGAGCTTCGCCCTGTCGGCATCAAAGCGTGCCAGTTCCTTCCAGGCAGCATCGCCATACACTCCGGCCTCGTTGTAGTCGAACGCCTTGAACCCAATCTTGCGCAACGCACTCTTGTTGCTCATGCGGAAGTCGGCCTTGCTGATGTCGGCAAATCCCGGATTGGCCACCACCGAATGTTTGTCCTTACCCGTAGCCTTGGTCCATTCCTTCAGCGAAAGTCCGTTGAAGCTGAAATTTTCCGGATGCCAATACAAGTTCTTGTCGGCATCGAAATGCACTGTAGGCCATTGCATGCCATATAGGTTGCCTTGGGTGAAGTAAAGCACATTGTTGCTGAACGTGAACGACAGATGGTCTTCCACACGTGTGGCCTCTAGCTGAGCCTTCAGGTTGTTTGCGAAAATGTTGTTGCTGATGAGGTTTTCCTTGCCATAGTGCTGGTGGAAGCCCGAGCTCTTGCAGTTATACACCAGGTTGTATTGCATCTTGATGCCTGTAGAGCCTTCGTCGGTGTAAAGCCCCCAGCCGCCATAGCCAAACGAGTAGATGTCGTGGATGACATTGTGGCTCACCTCTGTGCCTTCCGATGGGCCTAAGGTATAGACACCGCCCATGTCGCTCAGCACGCCCCAGCCAATGTGGTGGATGTGGTTGTAAAGCACCTTATTGCGCTTCGACGGACTATATTCATATCCCCAATGCCAACCCACTGACATGCCCGAATAGTAGAAGTCGGCCACTTCGTTGTGGGTGACGGAACAGTCGCTGGCCTGGAACAGCGTCATGCCCACACCCGTTGGGAACACACGGCTGCCAGCACGCAGGATGTTGTTGTCAACGACAATCTTCTTGGTCAGCAACGACTCATCGGCAGGAATCTCAATGGCACCAATCTTCACCGCACCAATGCCAAGGTCGTGGAGGTAGCTGTTGGTCAGCGCACAGTCATCGCACCCCTTCCTGATCCAGATGCCGTTGTTGCCCGTGTGTGAAATCTCGCACTTGTCCATCGTCACTCTTTCGGCATAATCCATCATCACGGCTGCATCGGTCGAGGCTGCGGCCTGTTGGGGCTCATTGCCATGGCGGGGCATGGTGAAACGGGTGTGCGACCATGTGATGCCCTCAAGGCGTATGTCGTGTGCCTTGCCCTGTTCGGTTCCCTGCACCATCACTAGTTGTTTGGCCACGGGAATCACAGCTGTGGTGTTGCTGATGGTCTCGCCAGGCCGTGGTATGTAATACAGCACCGCCTGTGCGGCATCGCAGAAAAACTCGCCCTCGGCATCGAGGAACGAAAAGTCGTTTTCGAGGAAAAACTGTGAGCAGTTCTTGCGCGACAGCACGTTCCACGGCTTCTCCAGTCCACCCGATGTGTAAAGCGCATGCTTCTCCGGGCTGTAGGAACCGAGATACCAACGTGTGATGTCCCACGCATGGAGCACCGACACCACCAGCTGATCGTAGGTCTTGTCCTTCACCGCAGCCATGGCCACGGCAGCCTCGTCGGGAATGGAAATGGCATGGACAGCATAACCCGGATGAGAAGCGCGCGATGGCACCGTGTCGGCCACCATCTGCACGCATTCGCCCGTAATGAAGTGGTGGTTCTCGTTCGGCGTGCGGGCACGGACAGCCCGCATGTCGTTCACATAGAGTTGCTCTATCTCGCCACCCGATGTCAGGAACTGCTGCACGTCCATGCGCCACAGTCCCGGCCTCTCTTCCTCGAACTTGGGCAGCTGCAACCCGCCGGAAACAATCGTCTTGCCCATGCCCGCACCCGAAATCAGCAGATTCGAGTCGGATGAGGTGAACACGAGCGGACGAATTTCCGTGTACAGGCCCTCGGCCAGTCGTATTTCTTTTCCGCCCTGCATGGAGCGGGTTTTCTCCACTGCGGCGTGAATCGAGCGCAACGGCTGCGATGACGTACCCGTTGCCGCATCATTGCCCATAGGCGAGACATACACAATCCGATTCGTGGCATCGGCCAACAAGCCATGATGGCCTGCCGTCAGTATCGTGCACAAGGCCAATGTCAGAATTTTCCTTTTCATGGCATTCCAGTTTTCAGGTTATTGCTGTTTTTCCAGTTCAAATCCAAGTCGCACACCTTTATAATTGCTTGCCAGCGTATTGATGGTGTTGAGCGTACTGCTTTGCTTGGCAGCAATCGTCGATACTTTTTTCAACAGTTCCAGTAGCTTGTCGGCAGCAAGCGTAATGTCCAGGGTGCCATCGAGGTTGGTAGCCACGTAAGCCGTGGCCTTGAAGCCCACCCTGCTCACCATCTGCACGGTCTTGTCGGTGTCGTTGAACGAATAGGTGCCGCTTAGCAATGTCTTGCTTGCATTCTTGATGGTGAATGTTGAGTCCTGCGCAAATGTCATGGTCATGTTTTCTATCTTCACCTTCTTATAAATAGGAAGCAACTTCTGCTCCACCTTTTGCGCTGCCAGTTCGCCACCAGCCTGCATCAGGGCATTGTCGCTCATCAGCTGGCACTGGGGAGCCGAGTACTTCCACGTACCTACAATCGACGACACGGTGGTGGCCTTGTCGCCAACTACATTGTTCAACACTCCACCCAGCAGCGATTTCAAGTCCTGAGCATTTGCCTGCGACACCATCATGAGCATCGACAGTACACAAACCAATCTAATTACCTTTTTCATAACAATAAGTTTTTTGAATGTTTCTGCAAAAATATAAAATTACCTACTTTTGTGGCAAGAAATTAAAACTATTTATGAAAATAACCCTGTTATTGGTAGGACAGACGGCCAACAAACACATCTCTGCACTCATCGACGAATACATCGAACGCATCAGCCACTACATCGGTTTCAACATTGAAACCATCCCGGAACTGAAGAACACCAGGAACCTCAGCGAGGAACAACAGAAGGAGAAAGAGGCCGAACTCATTGTGAAAGCCCTGCAAACTGCCGACTTCGTGGTGCTTCTCGACGAACATGGACGCGAACTCCGTTCCATCGAACTGGCCGACTGGATGCGCCACAAGATGCAAACCGTGCCTCGCCGCGTGGTGCTCATCATCGGTGGTCCCTATGGTTTTGCCGAAAGCATCTACCGGCTGGCACACGAAAAATTGTCGCTCTCGCGTATGACTTTCTCCCACCAGATGGTGCGGCTCATCGTTGTGGAGCAAATCTACCGCGCCTTCACCATCATTCGAGGAGAGCCTTATCACCACGAATAAGCAGAAATCGCACAATCATTCACGCCATTCCATTCGTAACTGACTCGAATAGCTTTCCATAATCCATTATGTAATAGTATATTGCTGTGAAATAGCAGTCGATTCGATGATTGGGTCCTACATTTCAACTGCCAACCATAAACCACTGATTTCAAGTAAATTAATAGTGAATATAATTGTCTGTGATTTTCATGTGAATCCACCTGTTGCCTTACTCTGTGCGCAAAGGATGTAGCAGTCGGCACACAGCCTCCATGAAATAGCCATGATTAAACTTTATATATTCCTTGTAATCAGTTACACTATAATCATTTCATCCTTTCATCAACACGATTCGCAACGATGGAATTGGAAGGTAATACAACTCTCGTCCTATGGAATGGCACAATTCTGGTAGAGCGATTTATCGGCCTACAGGTTCAGCTCCCATACGGAGGATAAGCTCACCACCCTTCACAATGTCGGCATGATCCAGTTGGAGGCGACTGAGTGACTGTCCGTTCAGCTCGGCCGTCTGGATATAGATGTCGGTAGGCGAATTATTCTCCGCCTTGATGACAAATGTTTTGCCATCGGCCACACGGATTTTCACCTCATCGAACACCGGACTCGTTATTTCGTAAGTTGTCTCACCCGGACACACAGGGTGTATGCCGCAGGCAGCCAGCACATACCAAGCCGACATCTGTCCACAGTCTTCATTTCCCACCAAGCCTTCCACACAGTTCCTGTAGGCGTTGGCGCAGATCTTGCGCGTCCATTGCTGGGTGAGCCAGGGAGCCCCAAGGCGGTTGAACAGGAACGGAATGTGGTGAACAGGCTCATTGGCGTGGTTGTAGTATGAGTTCCAGTGGAAATCGTCGGGAGTAGCTTCGAAGAATGCGGTAAGGTCGGCCAAGGCCGCCTCACGTCCTCCCAGCAATTCCACCAGTCCGTCGATGTCGTGAGGCACGAACCACCCCTGCTGATAAGCATTGCTCTCCACACATCCATACCCGTCGGTGAGCCTGCCGTTCGCCGGCCATTCCATCCACCTGCCATCCTCAAGGCGCGGCCTGAACCATTTTTTTTCAGCATCGAATATCCGCTTGTAAGCCATCGAATTTTCATAGTAGCGGGCCGCTATTTCCTCGTGTCCGGTCATTTCAGCAAATCGTCCCAGACACCAGTCGCCGTATGCATCCTCCAGCGTTGTCGATATGCTGCCCGGATTATATCCCAGCGCAGGGTCTATGCCTGTGGCCGATGTACGTTCACCTATTTCGAGAGCCCGCTCCGCGTCAAAGTCGCTGATGCCTTTCGCGTATGCGTCGGCAACGACCGACAGGGCCGGATGCCCCACCATACATCCGGAATAGGCATTCACAATCTCCCAGCGTTCGAAATATCCTTTGCCCGACTCATCGGCCAAGGTAATGAGCGTGTTGATGAGGTCGTGAGTCACTTCCGGATAGACCAGTGTGGCAAGAGGCATCTGACTTCTGAACACATCCCATCCACTGAAAATGGTCCGCTTCACGAAATCGTGGTTGGGTGAGTGAATGGCTCCGTCGCCTCCCACATAACGTCCATCCACATCGGCAAAAATGCGCGGATCAATCATGGTGTGATAGAGAGCTGTGTAGAAAATGGTTCGTTCGTCGTCCGTGCCACCCCTTATTTCCATCCGTCCGAGAGCATCGTTCCATAGCGCGCGTGCTTCGCTCCTCACCCGTTCGAACGATTTGTCGGCTATCTCTGAGCGGAGATTGTTTCTGGCTCCTTGAATGTCAACATACGAAATGCCAACACGGAGTGTGATTCGCTCGTCCTTTTGGGTTGGAAACTGGGTGTAGAAACCTATGTGTGTGCCATCCAGACTGTCGGTTTCGGTCACGAGTTCAGCCTCGCTCACCTTGTCCAGAAATTCGCGGCTCACCATTTCGTCGCGATGGAATGTCATGCCGGCAGGTATGTCGGCGCTCCAGAAACCATAATCGGTGAACGGGCGACTGAACCGGGCATGGAAGTAAACCGTATAGTCGGCTTTTCCTCCGCCATGACCCCATCCGCCACCTTCGGGAGGGCAGTACATCCATCCCTCGATGGTGTGTCTGTCCACCACCCTCACATGCTGGCGGGTGGACGATCCGCCAACCCTTCGGGCAAGGTCTATCTGTATCCTCGAATCCTCACATTCGGGAAACGTGAACTGCAGGATGCCGCTATGCGGGGCAGCAGAAGCTTCCACCCGAATGTCATAATCGGTGAGGCGGGCAGCGTAGTAGCCGGCTTCAGCCGTTTCGGTGGATTTGTCGAAATGCGAGCGCCAGCCTTTCACAGAGCCATCGGCCAGTCCGGCAGTCTTATACATGGGTCCGGTGGTAGGCATCACCAGCAAATTCCCGAAATCGCCATACCAGCCAATGCCGCTCATCTGCGTAAAGGCAAAGCCCTCCAGTGTTTCGTGCTCATAGCTGTAGCCTGGGCCGTTGTCGCCTCCAGTAATGGTGTTCGGACTCACCTGCACCATACCCCAAGGAGTGGTAGCACCCGGGAATGTTTTTCCCAAGCCATGATACACGCCAGCCAAGTCGGTGCTGGTGCTGGCTCCAATGAAAGGATTCACATAATCGGCTGGCGTAATTCGTGCGCACGAACATACTAACGGTATTATCAAAGCTGCGGAAATGATTGGATGAAATTTCATGGATAGGATGTTTTTGACGTTTTCCATAACTGTTTCATAAGAAAGTGCAGGCAAAGATAAGTCAAATAATCGACATCTACAGATCATCCTGCCATTTTCCAATCCATGGCAACTATTTAGGCCAAGAATCAATGCTATTGCTATGCATGAAATCGTCACTTCACAACACACTGATAATTGACGACTGAAAACTTGCAATTGCTCCGCTGCAGGCACTTGGTCTGTCATGGGATCCACTTCCGTACGATCCTCGTCAGCTTTCCATTGGTTACTGTGACTAGGGTGTTGATGTCGTGAAATTCCTGCTTGTAGTTGACAAGTGTGCTTAGGTAGGACTGGTGATTGTCGGTAATGGTGTCGTAGGGGTCTTTGAAGTCGTTGCCACAATCGATAAGGGTGAAGTCATTGGAAAGAGGTAAATCCACTCGACCTAAATTGGTGTAGATGGAATGGCCGTCGAACTGCATGGCCCGGTAGGTGCCTCCTTCGTAGGCATCGAGGTAAGCTCCTCCTTCCTCTAATCCTCCGTTGATGGTGACTTGTCCGTTTCCTTCGGTTTTTTTGCTGGCAACAACCAGTAGGATGCCATTATACGACAGTGTGTCGCCCTCCGACAACTGATGTATCTCCATTGCATCATAGAGATCCTCCGAAAAGACTGTCATTGTGAGCGTACGCGAAGTCCAGTCGAAATCGGTGGAGGTGAACTGAGCTGCCACGGTAGCATCTGTCAGCCTGTCAATCTGTATGGCGGGTGGAAGGGTCGTGACACAACGATGTGTGGCTGTTTGACTACAGGCGGCCAGCAGGAGTGTTGTCGTGGCGGCAACTGATAGGAGTAGGTGTTGTTTCATTGTGTGATATGCATGGATTTGACGCAGTCACACGATGTCGAACACTCGGCTGAAAGTGGTGTCATCCAGCACCTCCATCACATCTGATGTGACATTTGTGAGCGTCATGTGTCCTCCTTCGTTCTTGCAGTTTTTGTAGATGGTGATGAGCTGCCGAAGTCCCGACGATGCGATGTATTCGAGTCGTGAGCAATCGATGGTTATCTCCTTGTCGGCATGTTTCAGTATTTTTTCCACTTCGTTTTGGATTTCTTCCGTTGCCGGTGTGTCAAGTTCTCCGATCAAACGTACATTCACACTCTTTTCCGATACTTTATATTCGATTTTCATATTTATATGGTTTTGTATAATTTCAATATGTTCTTGTTGTCGTTCCGCACATATTCCATTTTGTCGAAATTCTTCTTCATCATCATGATGCCCAATCCGCCTATCGAGATTTCTTCTGTCTGTGGAGGTTCGTAGGTAAGCGGATTGAACGGATGTCCGAAGTCTTCGATGGTGAACACGATACATCCATTGTTTATTTCAATGCGAACCTCAATGGGCTGACCGGGCTCATCGTAGGCGTAGCGCACACAATTTGTCAAGGCCTCGTCGAATGCGCTGCGTATGTGTATGCTTTGTTTCCCATCGAGGCCCAATTCCCTGAACAATTCCTTGAGCAGCTTCGTGACCCGTTTCAGATCCTTGCTGTTGTTGGTGATGCTTTCGGTGATGGATTTCTTGATGCGTCGGATGGTGAGCATGGTGATGTCGTCGTTTTGTTCGGCCAATCCGAGGAATGCTTTCACACTCGTCACTAACGCCTCATTGATGGTGTGTGAATTCTGGCCCTTCACTCCATCCACCACTTGCTGCACCCGCTGGGTGCCATAGAAGTTGCCTTTTGACCTTTTGGCCTCGTTCACGCCATCGGTGTAGAGCAGGAGCATGGCATTTTCGTGGAGTGTGATGGTCTCTTCCTCGTACGTGGCATCATAGTCGAATCCTAAAGGCAGATTACGCTTTGTGACAAGATAGTCGGCGGCATCATTGCTTTCCCCATTCCACAACAGGGGGTTCGAATGGCCTGCATTGCAATAGGTGAGCTGTCCGTCAGAGATTCTCATTACTCCGATGAAGGCGGTGATGAAGATGTTTTTTTCGTTCTTCGTGCAATGTTCCTGGTTCATCTTCATGGCAATGGAAGCAGGAGAGTCGATATGTCGTGCCATCAATCTGAACAGGCTTACCGCCTTGCTCATGTAGAGTGAAGCTGGAACGCCTTTGCCCGATACGTCGCCGATGCAGAAAAACAGTTTGCCGTTTCTCACCAGATAGTAGTACAAGTCGCCGCCAATGGTTTTGGCAGGAATCAGTCGGGCATCGGTTTCGAACAGGATGTGCCGTTCCTCGTTTTTCGGAAGCATGGCTTGCTGGATGTTGGCTGCCAGCTCGAGCTGCCTTTCCATGGTTTTTTCGTTGATGATCCGTTGCGACATCTTCTTCATGTTCCAGAAACTTATCATGATGAGAATCAGTCCGCCGACTATCATGGCAAGCAACAGGAGATATAACGCATTGATGGCACGATCGCCGGTGTCCGAATAATCCACTTCATAGAAATACAACAAATCCGACGGGGCATCGTATTTGTAGTAAAAGCAATTCCATGTGTCGTCGTCGTAGGTGTAGGTGCCATAATGACTTTGTGTTTTGCGTTCGTCGTAGGCAAGACTGACGTGGCGTTCCCCGAATTTTTGCCGTATGCTATCCATCGCATTGCCTTCGGCGGCCGTGTTGGCGAAGCGGAATTGGTTGTCGCCGTCGATCACATACATCTTGCCATGGTAGGGTCTATACGGTTCAAGGACCTGGTAGATGCTATCGAGAGTCTCGGTGTCGGTCCCCGCTTGATGGCTATAGGCAATGAAGTCCATCAGATAGATTCCCATTTCGCCTTTCACCCTGACATCAGCTTCGTTCCAGATGATGGGAGATAACAGGTGATAGTTGAGCAACATACCCGATACGAACACCAGAATCACTATTATCTGGCTTGCCAACCCATATTTGTATTTGAAGCGTATCATTTGTCGAAATATAGCATCGAGTTCATTTTTTCGATCATATCCATCAAGTAGCGGTCGCCCGTAATGCTCCATCGCCAGTTCATGGCGTTGAGCACGTTCATGGTGAAGTGTTGCGAGGGTTGGTTGACGACGTAATTGTTGTGGGCGCTGTAGGCCAATAGGGTGGTGACATACGGATTCAGCTGTTCGTTGCGTAGCGTTTCGTCGAGCCGTGTCTGGAAGGTTTGGTCATCGACCAATCGGATCGACAGTCCACACTTGCGCATGATGTGGATGATGTCGTCGATGTAGATGGTGTGGTTGTTGAACGGATGGAACACGGTGTATCGGTCGGGGGTGCAAGCCAGTGTCAGCACGGCATCGGCTGTCTCGTCTATAGGTGCCATTTCGATGGGTGTGTGCAGATGGCTGGAAGGGATGCAGCCGATGAGCGAGTAGGCCCTCATTCGTGCCATGAAGCCGTTGTTCTCCACGTTGATTTGGAATTCGCCGTCTGAATAGCGTGGCATCAGGTTACCCAAGCGCATGATTTTTGCCCGCAGGCCGTTGCCCACGGCTTCGAGTATGGCTCTCTCGGCCATGAACTTGCTCTGCTGGTATTTTGTCATGAGTTCCTGCCCGAAATAGAGCTCATTCTCACCCATGACATAGGGCGCACCACTGGCAAACGAACCGGAAATGCTGTGTGTGGAAGTGTGTACGAGGCGTGCACCCGTGTGCAGGCAGTAGTCGATGAGTCGCTCTGCCCCTTGCAGGTTTATCTTCTCAATGGCATCGCCAGCTGCGAAATGCTTCACATTGGCAGCACAATTGATGACGGTGTCAACCTTTACCTTGCGCAACTGGTCGAGCACATTGTCGTCGGTCATGTCGCCTTCCATCACGACAATCCGCGAACCTATCAGGTTGGCGTAGGTCTGGTCGAAATAGTACATGAGCAACGCTTTCAGTCGTCCTTCGCAGGTCACTTTCTTCTTCTGGCGTACCAGGCAATACACCTTGCCGGTGCCGATCTCTACCAACCGATGCAGGATGTGTATGCCCAGATATCCCGTGGCACCCAGCAGCAGTACGTCGCCCAGCTTGTGGTCGCGCAGCGAATCCAGATTGTCCAAGGCATCCACGGTGTTTGCCTTCAGCTGTTCGTTGATGTTGGCATAATCATATCCGTCGGCTCCCTTCTGTCGGGACTCTTTGGCCGTTGCCGTTGCCACATCTGCGGCTGGCTGCATGGTCGTTGCCACCGACTCGCATCCTGTGCGGTAGCCGTCGAGGAATGCGGCGAGCGTGCGTGGGGTAGGGTATTTGAACACATCGCCGTAGGTCACCCTCACACCTCCGTCGGCCAACTTCATGATGAGTTTCATCACCATCAGCGACGTGCCGCCGAGCAGGAAGAAGGAACTGTTGCGTCCTATCTTTTCGTTGCATCCCAACACTTTTGCGAACGCATCGGCTATGAGTGTCTCCATTTCGCCTTCCACCGCTTCAAACACATCCACCGTTGCACTGGCCAATTGGGGTTCCGGCAGTTGCTTGGTGTCGATCTTGCCGTTCGGCGTGAGAGGCATGGCATCGAGTTGCGTCAGCGCATCGGGCACCATATATCCGGTGAGGAACGATGACAGATGTTGCCGTAGCGCATGTTCGTCGATCTTTGTCGATGCCGTGAAATAGGCGCACAGGTGTTGTGCTCCCGCCATCTCTTTCACGATGGCCACAGCTCCGGTCACTCCTTCGAAACGCTTCACGGCGCTCTCCACCTCACCCAGTTCGATGCGGAAGCCAC